>JBEBSP010000040.1:0-18071 GCA_040394255.1 Agaricicola taiwanensis
TCCGCGTCGCGGTTGCGCGCCAGCACGGCGCAGGCTTCCGCCGAGCCGACCTCCGCCAGCGCCGCGGCGACGGGCGCGGGAAGCGGGGCGCGGGCCGCGACGGCCATCTGTACGAGGCTGCTGTGGCTGGCGGCATAGTCGACGAGATCGACGATACCGAGTACGGGCGAGAGCGACAGCACGGGGGCCGCGACATCCTCGTCATCGTCGCACAGCGCGATCACGATATGCCGGGGCACCTTCGGCGACGCGGCGATCGCATCCGCAAGGGCGCGGCGCACCTTGACCGACGGGTCGTCCAGAAGCGACGTCATGGCGGCTTCGGCCATGCACAGGTTTTCGGCATCCAGAGAGGCCTGGACGAAGGCGCGGCCAAGAGCGTTGGCCGCCTCGGAACGCTCTCCATCCGATGCGGTTGTGGCCCATTGCAGGAAACGCTGAACAATCATGATGTCAAACCGAGTGACGTCCGCGCGACGATGGCGCGGCGGCGAGTTTCAGGAACGTGGACAGATCAAGCGGACGGCCGACAACGCTCTTGGCGGGGCGAGGTTCGGGGACCGGCGAGGATGGCGCACTGACCGTCGATACGGCCGACACCGGCTGCGCGCGGGCAAGCTGCGGGTCGGGCACGAGGCCGCTCCAGGCGCGTTCGACATAGGCGTTCACGGGCTGGCGCTGACCGGTGCGATACATGGAATGGAACACGGGGCCGCGCTCGACGACGCGCGGCTCCTCGGCGAAGGCCGAATGCGCGGCCGCCACCATGGTCGCGGGGCTGGCGCCGTCGGGCATGCGCACAGGCCCGCCATCGTGCTTGGACTTGAGATTGGCCAGAACCTCGGACACCGATCGGGACCGTCCGCCTTCATAGAAAATCGAGCGGTTGGCCGACGCGGCCTCAGGAAAGGCCCGTGCGGCGGAAGCCTGGGGATTGGCCTCCGTCACGCGGATGAGATCAGCCGCGCCTTGCGCTCCGAGAAAGTGAGCGGCGTAAAGCTCGCCCTCATCCGGCCTCCGGCCCAGCGCCGAGGTCAGGCTTTGCCGGTTGCGCTCGGTGAAGGCGCCGGCGATCAGGGCGGACACCTCGGGATCGTGGCGCAAAGCCAATATCTTGCTGCGTTCACCGGCATCCGCGACGATGAAACGGCCGGAACGCGAACGCGTGATCTGCTCGGCCTCGGCATCGAGACCGAAGCGGGAGCCCTCTTCCTTCATGACCTGAAGCCAGGTTTGCTCGACGAACTGGAAGGCGCCCGCCGCACTGGACGTCGGCGCCTTGGCCGACGGATTGAGACCGGACTCGCGAAAAGCCGTTTTTAGGAGATAATCGAAGCCCGTGCCCGTTGCGGCAGCCGCCTTGCGGACCGCACCGGCCACATCATTCGCAGCGTCGCCTAAGGACGTCAGAAACATGTCGACCCCGCGCCCAGCCTAGGGCTTTTTCTCAAGGCCAGCTTGTCGCCATCATGGTAAACGTTGCGTTAAGCATCGGTTTGCGCCGGGGTTATTCGGAAGGATTTTTGAACATGTCCGAGCCAGAGGTTTCCCGCTCCCCGCGAGGCGGTCTCTACCTTGAGGATTTCGTCGTCGGGCATGTGTTCGAGCATCCATTGAGGCGCAGCGTCACGCAGATGGACAACATGCTGTTCTCCAACATGACGCTCAATCCTCAACCGCTGCACATCGACCGGGAGTTCTGCGCCAGCGAGACCGAATGGGGCCAGCCCCTGATGAATTCGCTGTTCACGCTCGGCCTGATGATCGGGATTTCCGTCTCGGACACGACGGTCGGGACCACCATCGCCAACCTCGGCATGACCGACGTGAAATTTCCCCACCCCCTGTTCGAGAACGACACGGTGCATGTCATCACCGAGGTTCTGGACAAGCGCGAATCGAAATCACGGCCCGACGCGGGGATCGTCGAGTTCCTGCATCAGGCATTCAACCAGCACGGCAAGCTCGTGGCGGAATGCCGGCGTCAGGCCTTCATGAAGCGGAGGCCCACCTGATGCGCTCGTTGCTGTTCGTTCCGGGAGACAGCCCGCACAAGCTCGCCCGCGCGCTCGAATCCGGGGCGGACGGCCTGATTATTGATCTGGAGGATTCGGTTGCCGCCCCCGCCAAGGCGGAAGCGCGCGCCACCGCCGCGGCCTTCATCGACGAGGCGCGGAAGTTCGACGAGCGTCTTCAGATCTGGGTTCGCGTCAATGCCTTCGACACCGGGCTGACGGACGATGATCTCGCCACCGTCATGGCCTCCGGTCCGCACGGCATCGTGCTGCCGAAATGCGAGAGCGGCCGGGATGTCACCGATCTCGATGCGCGCATGGCCGTTCATGAGGCGCAGGCGGGCCTCGACGATGGCGCGACGCGCATCCTGGTCATCGCGACGGAGACCGCCGCATCCATCTTCGGCCTTGGCAGCTATAGGGATGCAAGCCCCCGCCTCGCCGGCCTGTCCTGGGGCGCCGAGGATCTCTCGGCCGCCATTGGCGCCGAGACCAGCCGCCTCCCCGACCGGAGCCTCAGCCCGCCGTTTCGGCTGGCGCGCGAACTTGCCCTCTTCGCAGCCGTCGCGGCGAACGCCGTCCCGGTCGACACCGTCTTCACCGCCTACAAGGACACCGATGGCCTGCGCCGGGAAACGGAGGCCGCCCGGCGCGACGGCTTCACGGCCAAGCTGGCGATCCACCCGGCCCAGGTTCCGGTCATCAACGCCGTCTTCACCCCCACGCCCGAAGCCATAGCCCACGCAAGGGATATCGTGGCGGCCTTCGAGGAAGCCCCTGAATCGGGCGTGATCGGTCTCAAGGGGCAGATGCTCGACCGGCCGCATCTCATCCGCGCCCAGCGTCTTCTGGAGCGGGCCCGGGTGGCCGGGGTGAGTTAAATCAGGCCCACTCGGTGGTGATCGACGCGACGTCCGGCCTTGGCCGGTCGGGCGGAGACAGATCCCTCGCGCCGAGATAGACGATGCCCGCTACCTTCTCATCCCCTTCGACGCCGAGAATGGCGCGGGCGCGCGGGTCGTAGGCCGACCAGCCCGTCAGCCAGCTTGCGCCGAGCCCCATGGCAAGCGCGGCGGTGACGAGGTTCATGCACACCGCACCGGCGGACAGGACCTGCTCCCATTCCGGGATCTTGTCGTGCGGGGCCGCGCGGCTGACCACCACGACCAGCGCCGGCGCCTCGGACAGCTTGACCCGCTCCTCATCCAAACGTGCGGGATCGGTGCCCTGCAAATCGGAAGAGCGCGCCGCCCAGAGTTTTTCGGCAAGCTTCTTGCGGCTGTCGCCGGTCGCCACGATGAAGCGCCAGGGCGCCAGCTTGCCGTGATCGGGCACGCGGGCCGCGATCCGGAGCAGGGTCTCCATCTGCGCCGCGCTGGGCGCCGGATCGCGCAGCATGCGTGGCGGTACGGAACGGCGATTGCGCAGGAAGTCGATGGTGTCGGTCATGGAGGAAACTGCCGGTTGGGAGAGCCTTCGTGTCGCAGAAACCGGCCGGCCACGCAACGCCGCGCCTTGAAAATGCCCACGGTTCGTGAAACGAAACGCTCATGCACGCGTTGGTCCGACATTTCAGCATGATTCTGGCCTGTTCGTGCCTGTGCCTGGCGCCGGCTGGCGTCATGGCGCAAGAACCCGGCCTCGCGCCCGACAATGCGGCCATCGGCCTGCCCGCCCCGGCCACGCAGCCTCGCCTGCGGTCGCAGCCGCTGTCCCCCGTCAGCCCGGCCGCCCAGACCAAGACCGTGCTCGCCGTCGCGGCTTATTTCGCGGAAAAGCAACCCATTGCCGACGGACTGCTGTGGCGGGTGTTCTCCGATCAGTCGGACATAAACGGCAATTTTCCCCTCGTCGCCGAATCCAGTGACGCACAGCCGCTCTTCACCCTCGATCCGGGTGGCTATGTGGTGCATGTCGGCTACGGCCTTGCCACGGCGACCGAGCATGTGGTGCTCGGCTCGGCAGCCAGCACGGCGGACCTCATACTCAACGCCGGGGCCATCCGCCTCAACGCCATCGTCAACGGCCGCGAGATCGACGGCAGGGAACTGAGCTTTCAGATTCTCAAGAACGAAGGCGGCATCGAGCATTCGGTGCTGGATGAAGCCAAGGTCGGCGATATCATTCGGCTGAAGGCCGGCAGCTACGAGGTCGCCTCCACCTATGGAACGGCCAACGCCCGCATCCAGGTCGACCTCGACGTCGAGCCAGGCAAGCTGACGGACGCGACCGTCAATCACAAGGCGGCCAGCATCCGCCTGAAACTGACCCGGACCGGCTCGGACATCGAGATCGGCGATGCGACATGGTCGATCCTGACCCCCGGCGGCGATCCGGTGACGACCTCGGCCGGAGCGGTCTCCTCCCTGATCCTGGCCGAGGGCGACTACATCGCCCTGGCGCAATACGCCGGCCAGACCATCCAGAAGGAATTCACCGTCCGCTCCGGCGAGACGACGGAAATCGCCCTCAGCGCGCAGTGAGCCGAGGGCGGTTTTTTCAACCGGCGTGCTTCAGGTCCGGCGCAACGCCCTCGGACGCGAGCGCGGCAATGGCCTCGTCCAGCGACATGGTGGCCTGATCCGGCGAGCCGAGACGGCGCAATGAAACGCTCCGCTCTTCCGCTTCCTTGCGGCCGACGACCACAAGAGCAGGAACCTTCGCCAGCGAATGCTCGCGCACCTTGTAGGTGATCTTCTCGTTGCGCAGATCGGCCTCGGCCCGCACGCCGGCCTTGCGCAGTTCGGCCGCCACCTCGAAGGCATAGTCGTCCGCCGCCTCGGTGATGGTGGCCACCACGGCCTGCACGGGAGCCAGCCACAGCGGGAAATGCCCGGCGTAATGCTCCACCAGGATGCCGGTGAACCGCTCCAGCGAGCCGAAGATGGCGCGGTGGATCATCACCGGCGTCTTCTTCTCGCCGTCCGCGCCCACATAGAAGGCCCCGAACCGCCCCGGCAGGTTGAAGTCCACCTGCGTGGTGCCGCACTGCCAGTCGCGCCCGATGGCGTCGCGCAGCACATATTCGAACTTGGGGCCGTAGAACGCCCCCTCGCCCGGATTGATCCCGGTCTTGATCCGCCCGTCCGACGAGGCCGCGACCTTCTCCAGAACCGCCGCCATGGCGGTCTCGGCCTTGTCCCACAGCGCATCGTCGCCGACGCGCTTCTCGGGACGGGTCGACAGCTTGACCACGACCTCCTCGAAGCCGAAATCACGGTAGATCGACAGGATCAGGTCATTGATCTTCAGGCATTCCTCGGTGATCTGGTCTTCGGTGCAGAAGATGTGCGCATCGTCCTGTGTGAAGCCGCGCACGCGCATCAGGCCATGCAGTGCGCCCGACGGTTCGTACCGATGCACGGAACCAAATTCCGCAATCCGGTAAGGGAGATCGCGGTAAGACTTGAGACCATGCTTGAAGATCTGGATGTGCCCCGGACAGTTCATCGGCTTGATCGCGAAGACGCGCTCGTCCTCGGTCTGGGTGACGAACATATTTTCCCGGTAGGTGTCCCAATGCCCGGATGTCTCCCACAACGCCCGGTCGAGGATCTGCGGGGCATTGACCTCCATGTAACCGGCCTCGTTCTGCCGGCGGCGCATGTAACCGATCAATGCCTGGAACATCGTCCAGCCCTTGGGATGCCAGAACACCGTGCCCGGCCCCTCTTCCTGGAAGTGGAACAGGTCCATCTCGCGGCCCAGCTTGCGGTGGTCGCGCTTCTCGGCTTCCTCGATCTGGTGGAGATAGAGGTCCAGTTCGTCCTGCTTGGCAAAAGCGGTGCCATAGATGCGCTGAAGCTGCGGCCGGGTTGAATCGCCGCGCCAGTAGGCTCCGGCCACCTTCATCAGCTTGAAGGCGTTCCCGACCTTGCCGGTCGAGGTCATGTGCGGCCCACGGCACAGGTCGAGCCAGTCGCCCTGGCGATAAATCTTGAGCGTTTGGTCCTCGGGGATGCTGTCCACCAGTTCGACCTTGAAGGCCTCGCCCTTCTTCTCGAAGAAGTCGCGGGCCTCGGCGCGCGTCCATTCTTCCTTGGTGAAGGCGGCGTCGCGGGCGATAATCTTGCGCATCTGGGCTTCAATGGCGGCGAGATCGTCCGTCGAGAACGGCTCGGCCCGATAGAAGTCGTAATAGAAGCCGTTCTCGATGACCGGTCCGATGGTGACCTGCGTTCCCGGGAAAAGCCCCTGCACCGCTTCGGCGAGCACATGCGCGCAGTCGTGCCGGATGAGTTCGAGCGCACGCGGGTCCTCGCGCGAGACGAACTCGATGCGGGCGTCGCGGGTGATGGGATCGGCAAGATCGCTCACGGTGCCGTCGAGCGCCATGGCGACGGTGCGCTTGGCCAGCGAGGGCGAAATGCCCTTGGCGATGTCGAGGCCGGAAATGCCGGCGTCATACTGGCGCTGGGCGCCGTCGGGAAATGTCAGGGTAATGGTCATCGGTCGTCCTTTGGGCTCACTCCTGCCAACGAGAGCAGGTAAGCGGTTCAGAAAAGCGGGCGGGTCAGATCAGACGATCCCTGCGGAACTTCATGTGACGTCCCGTCCAGCGCCCGTAGCGCCACGGCTTATACCAGCGTGCATCCTCGGGCAATTCCTCCGGCACGGGATCGTATCCGGCGGGACCGAAGGGATGGCAGCGGCAAAAGCGTGCGGTGGTCATCCAGCCGCCCTTCCAGGCCCCATAGCGCCTGAGGGATTCATCCGCATAGGCCGAGCACGTCGGCTCATAGCGGCAGTTGGTGCCCAGCATCGGCGAGATGCCGTAGCGGTAAATCCAGATCAGGGCTCGCAGCAGCCAACTCATGACGTGAAAACTCACAACAAGGTTAACGAGCCGATTCCAAGGATTTCAAGGCTCAATACCGGTCTTGGCGGGGTAACGGCGCAACAGAATCCAGCGCAAACCTCACGGAACACACCGAAACAGTTTTCTCCGAAACCAACCACCAAGACGATTAACGTAATTATTGACATTTCGTTAACATAAGTCGACAGGTTCATCTGTGCGCGCAGGCTTGGTGGCCATGGATGCAGGTAAATCTGTTTCCATGCGTCTTGGGAGTCGCGCCGCATGGGGGAAGCAGTGAAAGCGTCAGGTGCGGCCTGCGCCGGTTCTCCCGTTCCACGATGTGTGTACTGCGTAACAAAGCCCTGTCGGGCTTATCTGGGAGCGGCAATCCATGTTCAGCATCTTGAGGTTCTGTAGCAATTTATCCGTACTGATGCTCGCCGGCATGATCGTGACCACCGAGGCTCAGGGCCAGCCTCAGAGCGAGAACCCGGCCGTTGCCATATGGAACAGCCTGAAGCCGGCGCAGCCGCCGGTGGAACAACGGCAAGCACAGGCTCGCCCCCAGAACACGGACTCCCCCTACCGGCGCCAGATGGAGCGCGCGAACGAGAACACGATCTCCATCATTTCCGGCAACCCGAACGGCAGCTATCTCACGATCGCTTATGATTTTTCCGCGGTGCTCGACAAGCCCGACGGGTTGCGGGTGCTTCCCATCCTTGGCAAAGGCGCGACCCAGAACGTGCGCGACGTGCTGTTCCTGCGCGGGGTGGACATGGGCCTGATGCGGTCGAACACCCTGTCCTACTATCGGGACGGCAAGGAAATCCCCGGTCTTCAGGACAAGATCGTCTACATCGCCCGGCTGTTCAACGAAGAGCTTCACATCTACGCCCGCGAAGAGATCAAGTCCCTGCAGGACCTCGAAGGCAAGCACGTCAATTTCAGCGATATCGGCAGCGGCACCCAGTTCACCGCGCAGCAGGTGTTCAAGGCCCTCGGCATCAAGCCGGTCGAGGTGAACATGGGGCAGGCCGACGGCATCGAGGCCATGCGCAGGAACGAGATCGCCGCCACTGTCCTGGAAGCCGGCAAGCCCAGCCGTGTCTACAGCGAGTTGAAACCCGGCGACGGCTTTCACTTCCTGCCCGTGGACTACGCCCAGGCGCTCGAGGAAGAGTATTACCCGGCCGAGCTGACCCACGAGGACTATCCCCAGCTCATCGCCGAGGGACAGACCGTCGACACCATTGCAACCGCCGCCATCCTGATCGCCTACAACTGGCCGACGGATACGGACCGCTACAAGCGGCTGGTGCAGTTCACCGATCAGTTCTTCGAGAATTTCGCCGAGTTCCGCAAGGCGCCGCGTCATCCCAAATGGGCCGAGGTGAGCCTGATGGCCGAAGTCCCCGGCATGAAGCGCTTCGCTCCGGCCACCAAATGGCTCCAGGACAACGCACCCAAGCCGGAGCCGGAGGTTTCCTCGGAAGAAGAGCGGCTGAGGCAGGAATTCAGCGCGTTCCTGTCGACGTCGGGAGACACTGGCTCGGACGGCCAGGCACGCGAAAAGCTGTTCAAGCAATTCCTGGAATGGCGCCGCGGCGCATCGGACAGGTAAGCGCCGTCATACGGCACAGGGGCAATGAAGGAACGATGATGGGCAAGGCAGAGGACCACCTGTTCGATGAGCTGATCAACGCGCTCGAGACGATGTCGCGAGAGGCTCAGGACTCTGTCGAGGAGGAAAAGCCGCAGCGCAAGGCGCTGAACAAGGCGATCGCCTCATGGCGTCGCGGCCGCCGCATTCTCCGCAAGAAGCGTCATGGCATGCAGCGTTTCCTGCGCGCGGGCAGCAGCAGCGCGCAGGACAGCGCCTCAGCCCTCGCCGGCCGGGCGCGTGTCGCCTTCGCCCCGCTCGCCGACATTCGCATCGTCGTGCGGATGATAATCCTCTTCGTCATAGCCGGAACCGGAACCCTGCTCCTGGTCACCCGCCCCTTCACCTCGGGGCAGGCCGATGCGCGCATGTCCAGCAATGCCGCCGCGGTCGTCGCGCAGACCCATACGGAGCTGGAGCGTGTCCACCTGCGCGGCGTCGGGCAACCGGCATGGAGCCCGTCCGAGCGCACGTTCCCGGTGGAGCCCGCACCGGTGGAGCCCTTGGCCACACAGGTCGAAGAGCTGCCCACCCGCACGGCCGAGCTGGGCACGCGCTATGTCCAGACGGAAATCGTCCGGATCGATCCCATCGCGCCGGAAAGCGCACCCATCGAGATCGAGCTGAGCCAGCCCGAAGCCACCACGCCTGGCACCGGAACTCCCGGCGCGACGGTCGATCCGACACTGGAGGCACTCTACCAGCGGGGCATGCGTTTCAAGGACCGCAATGACTTCGCCGCCGCGCGCCTCGTCTTCAAACGGGCCGCCGACCGTGGCCATGCGGCTGCGGCCTTCGCGCTCGGGGAGAGCTATGACCCCATCGTCTACAAAAACAGGACCTACGGCGTCGAGATGAACGCCGAGCTGGCGCGCAAGTTCTACGAGAAGGCCAGGCAATTGGGTTTCGAAGCCGCGGAAAGCCGTTTGAACGCCCTCGCCACGGCCCAGTGACGCGGTTCGCGTCAGGCCGCACCCCTGCGAGCTTCCACCTGGTCGAGGGCATCGACGACGGCATCGAAGGTCAACAGCGTCGAGGCATGCCGCGCCTTGTAGTCCTTCACCGGCGAAAGAACCTCCAGGTCGCCCCATTTCCCCTGCGGCGCGACGTCGTCTTCCTTGAGCATGCGCCGCATGGCCTCGCGGACGCCGCGCAGCTCGGAAGCGGTCGATCCCACGATGTGGCGCGCCATGACGGATGAGGAGGCCTGCCCCAGCGCGCAGGCTTTTACGTCATGGGCGAAATCGGTCACCACGTCGCCGTCCATGACGATGTCGATCGTCACCGTCGAGCCGCACAACTTGGAATGCGCGGTCGCGCTGGCGTCCGGCGCGGCGAGCCGCCCGATGCGCGGAATATCCGCCGCAAGCTCCAGGATTCGTCGATTGTAGAGATCGTTGAACATCACATTCCAGAAATGAGTCACCCGACAGGACTGACGTAACGTATCATGTTCATTATATAAGGGCTGCCCGCCGCGTATGTCAGGTCCCTGCGGCGAGGATGAAAGAAAGGCCGCGAGGCACCATGAACACGATCGTATCGCATCCGTCGGCATGCATCGCCAGACGCGATGAGGCACCAACGCAGGAACCGAAGCCCTCACGCGAGCAAGCCGAAGCGGCCATACGAACCCTCCTCGCCTACATGGGCGAAAATCCCGATCGCGAGGGCCTGCTGGAAACGCCGCGCCGCGTGGTGAAGGCCTACGATCAGCTGTTCGGCGGCTACGGCCGCAATGGCCACACCGATCTTGAACGCGTGTTCGAGGAGGTCGGCGGCTACAACGACATCGTCCTGGTGCGCGACATCCCCTTCTTTTCCCATTGCGAGCATCACATCGTGCCGTTCTACGGCAAGGTCCATGCCGCCTATTACCCGACCGACGGCGTCGTCGGCCTGTCCAAGATCGCCCGCGTCGTCGATGTCTACGCGCGCCGCCTTCAGACGCAGGAAAACCTGACCGCCGAGATCGCCCAGGCCATGGAACGTGCGCTGAAGCCCCGCGGTGTGGCCATCATGGTGGAAGCCGAGCACATGTGCATGACCATGCGCGGCATCCAGAAGGCTGGCGTCTCGACCCTGACGACCCAGTTCACGGGCGTCTTCCGCGACGACCCGGCCGAGCAGGTGCGCTTCATCACCCTCGTGCGCGACCGCTAGGCCTGAAACAGGATCATGGATCAGCGCTTCTCCCCGCGCGGCAGCCACGACGAGATCGAGAACGGCACGGCTTTTGCGCCGAAGTTCGATTCCGACGGGCTGATCGCCTGCATCGCCACCGACGCCGACACCGGGCAGGTCGTGATGTTCGCCCATATGAACGCCGAAGCCCTGGCATTGACCATCGAGACCGGGGTTGCCCACTACTGGTCGCGCTCGCGCGGCAAGCTGTGGCGCAAGGGTGAGACCAGCGGTCACGAGCAGGCCGTGACGGCGATGCGCGTGGATTGCGATCAGGACGCGATCTGGCTGGTGGTGCGCACGGGCGGCACCGGCGCGAACTGCCACACCGGGCGCAAGGGTTGCTTTTACCGGGAAGTGCCGCTCGGCAGCGCGCCGGACGGAAGCCTTGCGCTGCGTTTCGTGGACGACGCGGTGCTGTTCGATCCCGCGAAGGTCTATGGCGCCTGACGTAAACACGACTTCAGAGGCCGTTCGGGAACGGCCTCTGGCGGTAAGGTAAAAATCAGGCTTATCCGACGGCCCATCACCAATATGGTAACGTGAACCTTACAAAAATCGGACATCTTCTTGTTAAAGCCTGCTGCGGTTCACACTTCGTGAGCATTGTTGGCGGATGATGATACGGGGGCCCTGGGAAACATGACCATGTTGCATGATTTTGCACGCATGGTCGGGGTCGTGTCGGACGACAGGACCCTGACCGATCCTCCCATCGGGGAGGATGCCGGACCGGGCAAGCCGAGCGTTGGGCTGGCCCTGGGCGGCGGAGCGGCCCGTGGCTGGGCTCACATCGGCGTCATCAAGGCCCTGAAGGACGCCGGCATCGAGCCCTCCATCATCGCGGGCACCTCCATCGGCGCCGTCGTCGGTGGATGCTATGCGGCCGGCAAGCTCGACGAGCTGGAGGCCTGGGCACGCAGCCTCACGAAACGCCGGGTGTTCTCGCTGATGGACCTCAGCTTCGGCGGACGCGGCATCATCAACGGGGCACGGCTGCGCAAGCTTCTGGAAAGCGATCTCGGGCCGCTCGGCATCGATGACCTGGGCATACGGTTTTCCGCCGTCGCGACCGAGATCCGCACCGGCCACGAGATCTGGCTGACCAAGGGCCGGCTGGTGCAGGCCATGCGGGCCTCCTACGCCCTGCCCGGCATTTTCGAGCCGGTCCGCGTCGGCGGCCGCTGGCTCATGGACGGCGCCCTGGTCAATCCGGTCCCCGTGTCCACGGCCCGCGCCATGGGTGCGCGCCTGGTGATCGGGGTCAACCTGCAATCCGACGTCTACGGTCGCGGCGCCGTCGTGCCCATGCACGGCACCGACGAGGATGACGATATGGACGCGCTGCGCTTCACCGAGCCCGCACCGCGCAATTCCTTCCTGGGAGCCCGCCTCGCGTTCAACCGGCAGGCTCTCAAGGACGTCAAGGGCGGACCTCCGGGAATCCCGACGGTGATGATGGAAGCCTTCAACATCGTGCAGGACCGCATTTCCCGCGCCCGTCTGGCGGGCGACCCCCCGGATGTCCTGCTGGGTCCCAAGCTCGCGCGGATCGGCCTGTTCGAATTCCATCGTGCGGCCGAGGCGATCGACCTCGGACGGGAAGCGGTGGAACGCAATCTTGAGGCGATCCAGGAATCCGTCCTGGCGCTGACCTGACGCTCAGGCATCTGGCGACATGGACGCCAGATGCCGGACGAGGTCGCGGGCATGGGGCGGCAGGTCCTCGCCACGGCGCAGGCACAGCGAGAGCCGGCGCATCGCCCAGGCGTCGGTCAATCCGACCAGGCGGATATTCATATAGGTCCGGCATCTGCCGGCCGCCGTTTCAGGCACGATGCCGAAACCCACACCCTGCTCCACCATGCGGCAGAGGCCGTCGAAGGTGCGCATGCGTATCCGGTACGACAACGGACGCCCGCTTCGGATCGCGTGATCCTCGATATGCTCCTGCAGGGGGCTGCCGATGCTCAGGCCGACGCAATCCCTGCCGGCGACCTCGCGGAAGGCGACACGCCGCTTGCCCGCCAGCGGATCGTCGCGCGACACGACCACCACGAGACGGTCGATCGCGAAGGGAACCAGCTCCAGCTCGCCGCGATCGACGGCGTCGGAGATGACGCCGACATCGGCGAAGCCGTTGGAAACAGCCTTGACGATATCGGTGCTGAGACGCTCCTTGAGGTCGATGTCCACGTTCGGATGGCTGGCGAGATAAGACGCCAGCGCCGAAGGCAGGAATTCGGTCATGGCGGCGGTGTTCGCCAGCATCCTGATCCGTCCTTTGAAGCCCTTCGCGTAATCGCCGAGTTCGCCGCGCATCTGCTCGATCTGGCGCAGCACGATCCGGGCATGATGGACGAGCGCGTCCCCGGCGGGGGTCGGCTCGACGCCCCGGCGGCCGCGTTCGAGCAAGGGAAGCCCGATGACCTCTTCCATGCCGCGCAGCCGCGCGCTGGCGGACGCCAGCGCCATGTTGGCCTGCGCCGCGCCATGGGTGATGCTTCCCGCCTCGACGACAGACAGGAAGAGACGAAGGTCGATCAGGTCGAAACGCATGCCGGAATGATACCACCAGCCTTCGTCCAGGCCTAAGGCTGACTGCGCATCTTCCGCATTGCGCTCCATGCCTTGCACGGTCAGATGAAAGCATGATGGATTTCGCAACACCGCTCACCCTGGTCGTGACGCTGACCTTCCTGCTCGCCGGTCTGGTCAAGGGCGTGACCGGCATGGGCCTGCCCACGGTCGCCATGGGGCTTCTCGGGGCCTTCATGCCGCCGGTCCTGGCGGCGTCGCTCCTGATCGTGCCGTCCTTCGTCACCAATGTCTGGCAATTGGTCTGCGGCCCGAACATCGCCGCACTGGTGGTCCGGCTGTGGCTGATGATGCTTGGCGTCCTGGCGGGAACCATCGGCGCCTCATGGCTTCTGACCAGCGACGCCACGGGCTGGACACAGGTGGCGCTGGGAGCGGCCCTGTCGGTCTATGCGGGTTTCAGCCTGCTGGCATGGCAACTGTCGGTGCCCGCGCGCGCCGAACGCTGGGCCTCGCCCCTGGTCGGACTGGCGACCGGCATCGTCACGGGCGGCACGGGCGTCTTCGTCATTCCGGCCGTGCCCTACCTTCAGGCGCTGGGGCTGGGCCGGGATGATCTCATCCAGGCGCTGGGGCTGTCGTTCACGGTCTCGACCGTGGCTCTCGCGATCGGGCTGGCGGGCGGCGGAGCCTTCGAGATGAAGAGCATCGCCGCATCCGTGCTGGCCGTCATACCCTCGCTGGCCGGGATGTGGCTCGGCCAGCGCATTCGGCACCGCATAAGCCCCGCCACCTTCCGGCGCTGGTTTCTCATCTGCCTGCTGTTGCTGGGCCTTCAGCTTGTCCTGCGGCCCCTGTTCGCCATGTGAGCCGTGGTCAGGCGCTCGCGATATAGTCGCGCAAGGCGCTGGCTTCACCCTCGATTTCTGCGAGGCGCTGCTTCACCACGTCGCCGATCGAGATGATGCCGTGCAGCTTTCCGTCGCGAAGCACGGGAAGATGGCGGAACCGTCCCTGCGTCATGCGCTCCATGATGGTGTTGACCGTATCCTCGCCGGTGCTGGTCACCACCTTGCGGGTCATATGGTCCGAGACCTTGTCGGCCAGCGCCTCGCCACCGCGCGCGGCGACGGCCCGCACGATGTCCCGCTCCGACAGGATGCCGAGCACGGTGCGCTGGCCGTCCGTGATGACGACCGCGCCGATCCGGCGTTGGGCGATCAGCGCCGTCACGGTTGCGATGGTGTCGTCCGGCGCGGCCGTCACCACATCGGTGCCCTTGGCCTCGAGAATACGCGCAACAATCATGATCCGATCCTCCTCATCGCCCGGGACGAGCCCGCGTCTTAAGACCAAAGTCTCCCGTGATGATTGCTCGCAATCGGCTCTGCAATCAAGCGCCGCGTGGTTCAGGAAAAGCCACGCCCATCGGAAGGGCTCACGCCGCCCGCAGATAGCCATCGCGCCGCCGGGGCGGATCGAACAACGGGAACAGGAACAGCCCCGCGACGAAGCCTCCGACATGGGCCTGCCAGGCCACACCGCCGCCGAAAGCGCCGAAGACGAGATTGAGCGCGAACCAGATAATCACGAACGCGAGGACGCTCGGGTCGCGGAAGGCCACGCGCAAGGGAGCGGCGGGCGCGTGATGGACCGGAAGGTCGCGCCCGAAGGCGCGCAGGGGACCGCCGCGCCCGAATACGAAGCGGATGGCCGCGGCGGTGACCCCGCTGACGATCCCCGATGCGCCGATCACCGGCACGAACTCCCCCCAATGGCTGACGAGATGCGCCACAGCGCCCGCGACCGCCGTCACCCCGCAGAACAGGAGAAAGCGTTTTGTGCCGAACCGCCAGGCCACCGGGCTGGCGAACACCAGGAACCAGATCGCATTCATGGCGAGATGGGTGATGTTGCCATGCAGGAAGGCATAGCTGACGAAGGTCCACAGATCGGCGCCGAGCCCGCCGGGAAAGCCCCCCATCGCGGCATCGCCGGCGTAACGGGCCGGAATGAAGGCGAACAGCACCAGGATGTCGATGTCGCTCTGCTCCGGCAGAAACGCCCGCACCGCATGGACCAGCGCAAATGCGCCGATCATGCCGAGCACGGTGGTGGGCGCGTTGAAGGCAGGTTCGGGCGGCGGGTTATGGAAGTTCACGTCTCTCGGGCTCCGGCAAGTTCGCGGGAAGACGCAAATCTATCAGCATCCGATCAATACCAACGCACTGTTTTGAGAATGGGTCAGGCCATGGCGAAAACGGTGCTGTTCGAGCACCGGAGCGGAGCCTACTTCAGTAGGTGAGCACCGGAGCACAGGACAGCGCCGTTTGCAGCCCGGCATCACCCATTCTCAAGCAAAAGCGCCGACCGCTCAACCGCGGCCGGCGCTCCCATTCCCCCAGTCATCCCCAGGCTTTCCGCGCCCCCATTTGGCGGAAACCGTTGGGCTCAAGACTGCCTCTTCGACGAGAAATCCACAACGTCAACCAATTATTAACCTTAATGGATGGTTACCCGCGACGAGCACCCCATCCATGCCTTAACTGCGGCATGGGTCCTGCAACACCCCTTCCGACAGTCACACAAACCTGCACCGATGTTCCGGTCCGGGACGGAAATGGCGCATGAAGCAGACAGCGACACGGGATATGTACAGAATCTGGACGGCGCTCCGCGGCGCGAGGCCCGCGCCCGAGCGTGGACAGATCGACCCCGTGAATCTGTCATCGATCCTTCAATACATCTTCCTGCTGGAAACGGCCGAAGGCCGCCCCGGACGCATCCGGCTGGCCGGCACCCACATATGTTCGGCGTTCGACGCCGAACTGCGCGGGCGGGCCTTTCAGGATCTCTGGCGGCCGGAAGACCGCCATATGGTGATTGATCTCCTCGATACCGTGCGCGACGAAGCCGCTGCGGTCGTCATCGGCGCCAGCGAGGACGCCAACGACGCCCTTCAGGCGGAAATGGTGCTGCTCCCCCTGCGCACATCCGGCCGCGCGCTCGACGGCGTCATCGGCGCCTGCGTGGTCACGGCCAGGGATGGCCTGCTGCGGCGCCCGGTCGTGCACCTGTCGCTGGAGACCCAGCGCGTCAGCTGGCCGAGCGGCCGGACCCATGCTCCCGAGGACCGCATGGCGGTCCCTGCCCTCGTCCATATGGGCGCCCGCCGCGAGGGGCGCTTCTTCGTATACGACGGTGGTCGCATCTGAGCGCATATGACATGCGCCGCTGAAAAAGTTACACTTCCTCAACCCTGCCCTATTAATTTTTCAAAAGACCCTTCCCGGTGTCGCTGCTGCAACAGCGCCATCAAACCGATCGACCGCGATGCTACCGAGCGCACAATCCGTCTTCAAACCTGCGGAGAAGCGGCGTCATTACCGCGTTGATGTCGCCTTGCTGGGCCGGTACATGCTGTCCGACAGGCGTGAATACCCCTGCCAGACCATCAACATCTCGCCCGGCGGCGTGTCGCTGACCGCGCCGGTGAGAGGCGAGATGGGCGAAAGGGTCGTGGTCTACCTCGACCACATCGGCCGCATCGAAGGCGTCATCGTGCGCCAGATTCCGAACGGCTTCGCCATGACCATCATGGCCACGGTGCGCAAGCGGGACAAACTGTCCGCGCAGCTGACCTGGCTGGCGAACCGCCACGAGCTCAACCTGCCGGAAGACCGCCGGCATGAGCGTGTCGCCCCGCGCAACAACCGCTCCATCATCACCCTGGCCGATGGCACGCAGGAACCTTGCATCGTGATCGACGTCTCGCTGTCGGGCGCGGCTCTCCAGACATCCCTGCACCTCGAACTGGGAACACCGGTCACCGTCGGCAAAACCCAGGCCCAGGTGGTGCGTCATATCGAGAATGGGCTGGCCGTCGAGTTCACACGGCCGCAGACCCTTGAGTCGCTTGAGGCCCAGTTCTCCTGATTGCCTGATCGAACGAAGTCCTTAAGCCGCCGCGGCCCTGCCCGGCGGCTTTTTCGTTGGCCTGCCGCCGGCCTGGCCGCGTGGGCCTAAGAGGCTGCTGCGAATCCCTGACGGCATTAAAAAAATGGAAATTGGTTTACAATCGAAAACCAGTGCTAACGACCATGCTTAAGCAAATCCTTATAGTAAATTTTTATGTGAATGCGTAAAGTAAATGAACATTTCAATTTCTATTACCAATTACGATATTCAAAGCACTGATTTTACCAGCGTCACTTAGACCAACATAAAAGTATTTGTGAGACAGTACTTCCCGGGACGAATGGGAGGTTGCTTTGATTGGGAAATTCTTTCTTTACTTTATAAGTTCGCTGGTCGTTAGCTTCTGGGCCATGAGCGTGAACACATCCGCCAAATCAAGAGAATTGGTGCCCTACACGCCACTGGCCGTAACGGGCATGGCGGAAGCCCCCATAGGTTATGTGCAGTTCTGCTCGGACTTCCCGGCGGAGTGCGTCAACAGCGCCAGCCGGGGCCGCCGCGTGGTGCTCAACGCCAGGACCTGGGATGAGCTGAACCGGGTCAACCTCGACGTCAACACCCGCATCGAGCCCGCGACCGATCTCGAACTGTTCGGCGTCCTTGAATACTGGACCCTGCCCGACGTGATCGGCGACTGCGAGGATTATGTGCTGCTCAAGCGCAAGAAGCTGATCGCCGCCGGATGGCCGGCCGGCGCCCTTCTGGTGACGGTGGTGCGCGACGAGAAGAACGAAGGCCACGCGGTCCTGACCGTCGCGACCGACAAGGGCGACTATGTCCTCGACAACCAGCGCGATGACATCCGCCCGTGGCAGAAGACCGGCTACAGCTTCGTCAAGCGCCAGAGCCAGTACGACGTCAATCGCTGGGTCTATGTCGGCACCCCGGACAC
>JBEBSP010000041.1:0-17922 GCA_040394255.1 Agaricicola taiwanensis
TGCAGTTCGGCAACGACGCCAGGGACGGCCAGCGCTTCCTGCTGCTGGTGAACGGCGCACCCGACGCGGTCGACTTCCGCCTCAAGGACGATCTTCCGGGCGATGTCTGGGTGTCGATCCTGGAAACCGGATTGCCACGAGGCGCGGTGCGCGGCGAGCCCGCCACCATCGAGGCCGGGCAGACCGTGACGCTGGAGCCGCGCACGCTGGTTCTGTTCCAGCATGCCGCCCGCGGCATGGAGGGGAATTGATGAAACGCGTCCATGCCATGCCCTTCGGCGCGCAGGTGGAGGATGGCGGGGTGCGCTTCGCGCTCTGGGCTCCGACGGCGCAAGAGGTCGCGCTGGTGCTCGGCGACCGGGAGATCGCCATGCCCGACGAGGGCGAAGGCTGGCGGCGGATCACAGTCCCGGAGGCACGGGCGGGGGACCGTTACGGCTTCCGCATCGACGGCGGAATGATCGTGCCCGACCCCGCGTCGCGGTTCCAACCGGACGACGTGCACGAGCCCGGCCTCGTGGTCGATCCCTCGGCCTATGAATGGAATGACGCGCCATGGACCGGACGGCCATGGGACGAGGCGGTGCTTTACGAAGTTCATGTCGGCACCGCCACGGCCGAGGGCACCTATGCCGGCCTGGCGGCCCGGCTGCACGAGATCAGGGAACTCGGCGTGACGGCGCTCCAGATCATGCCGATCGCCGACTTCGCGGGTGCGCGCAACTGGGGCTACGACGGGGTGCTTCCCTTCACGCCGGACGCCGCCTACGGGACGCCGGACGATCTGAAGCGGCTGATCGACCTCGCGCACGGCTTCGGCCTGATGGTGATGCTCGACGTGGTCTACAACCACTTCGGCCCCTGCGGGAATTATCTCAACGCCTATGCCGGGAACTTCTTCACCGAGCGGCATCCGACGCCCTGGGGCGCGGGCGTCAATGTCGACGGCCGGACCGCGCGGCCGGTGCGGGACTTCTTCGTCCACAACGCGCTCTACTGGCTGGAGGAGTATCACTTCGACGGCCTCAGGCTCGACGCCGTGCACGAGATCCGCGACGACGGCAACACCCATCTGCTGGCGGAACTGGCCGAGAGGGTGCGCGCCGCCCTGCCCGGCCGCGAGATCCACCTCGTGCTGGAGAACGACGCCAACGAGGCCAGCCGGCTCGACCGCGACGACCGGGGCCGTCCGCGCCACTACACCGCGCAGTGGAACGACGACCTTCACCACACATGGCATGCGGTGCTCACCGGCGAGGACGAGGGTTATTACGCCGACTATGCCGTTCCGGTGCCGGAGGCGGCCCAGGCGACGGCTGAGGACGTTCGCGGCCCATCCTTCGAGACGCCGCCTATGGCGGCTCATCAAGATGAGGTCGTTGTTGAGGAAAGGCTGGAAACGGAGCAGCCACACGTTCCACCGCATTCCGAGGAGGCCCGAAGGGCCGTCTCGAAGGATGGGCCGCAGGCTCCCTCAAACGCCCTCGCCTGGCTCGGCCGCAGCCTTTCCCAGGGTTTTGCCTATCAGGGCGAGGCCTCCCCCCACCGCGAGGGCCGTGCGCGCGGGGAGTCTTCCGCGCATCTGCCGCCCGCCGCCTTCATCGCCTTCCTCCAGAACCACGACCAGGTCGGCAACCGCGCCTTCGGCGAACGGCTGTCGCATCTCGTCCCGGACGACCGGCTGGCTCTGGCGCGCGCGGCGCTGCTGCTCGCACCCCATCCGCCGATGCTGTTCATGGGCGAGGAATGGTCGGCCTCGACGCCGTTCCTCTACTTCGTCGATTTCGCCGACGATCCGGGGCTGTCGAAGGCCGTGCGCAACGGGCGGCGGCGGGAGTTCGGGCGATTCAGGGCCTTTTCCGATCCGGTAAGGCTCGCCGAGATCCCCGATCCGACGCGCGCCGAAACCATGGAGCGGTCACGGCTCGACTGGAGCGAGGCGGCATCCTCCCCACACGCCGAGGTCCTTGGCGAGACCCGGGAGCTTCTGGCGCTGCGGCGCGAGCATGTCCTGCCGCTGCTCAAGACGCGCTTCATGGGCGCCAGTCACACCCTGCCGACCCCCGCCGCGCTGGATGTGATCTGGCGTTATGGCAAGGGCGACCTGCGCATGGTGCTCAATACGGGCGATGCCGCGCTGGAGGTCGACGACGTTTTCGGCTGGACGAGGGTCTGGTCGAGCGCCGGGGCGGTCATCGGTGACACATCCGCCACACTTCCCGCGTGGTGTGGGGTGGTTCTTGTGAGCGAGGCGGCATGAGCGATCCCGACACCCTCCAGCGACTGGCCTGTGCCTTCGGCATCGCGGGCCGCTACACCGACGCCTTCGGCAACGAGGTCACGACCACGCCGGAGACCATGCGCGCCTTGCTCGCGGCCTTCGGGCTCGACGCCGCGACGCCCGGCGCGACGCGCGACAGCCTCGAACGGCTGGAGCGGCGCAATCTGGCGCTGCTGCCCCCGATCATCGTCGGCGAGGCGGGACAGGCCATCGCCGTTCCGCTGCGCACCGCCTCGGCGATCGACAGCCTCGTCTGGCGGCTGACCGGCGAAGATGGCACCCAACACGAGGGCCGCGCGGCGATCGAGACCGGCGCCATGGGCATGGCCGCCCGGCTCGATGTGGTGGAGGCGGGTTATTACCGGCTCTGCGTCGAGGCCGGCGGTGAGGCCGGCGAGGCCACCGTCATCGTCGCGCCGGCCATGTGCTGGCTGCCCCCGGCGGTGGAGAACGGTGGCCGAATCTGGGGCGCGACCGCGCAGGTCTATGGCCTGCGGTCGAAGACCAACTTCGGCATCGGCGATTTCAGCGACATCGCGCGCGCCGCCACCGGCGCGGGAAGGCTCGGGGCCGACTTCCTGGGCCTCAGCCCGATGCACGCCCTGTTCCCCTCGGACCGCTCGAAGATCTCGCCCTATTCGCCCTCGTCCCGGCTGTTCCTTGAGACCATCCATATTGATCCCACCCGGATCGCGGGGTTCCGGGGCAGCACGGCGGCGGAACTGCTCGGCACCTCCGAAATGGGGTCCGCGCTGGAGGCCCTGCGCGGCTCGACGCTGGTCGACCACCATCTCGTCTGGGACCTCAAGCGCCCGCTGCTGGAAGCCCTGTGGGCCGATGCGCAGGGGCGCGCCGACCCGGAATTCGACGCCTACAGAATCGCTTGCGGCCAGACGCTGGAACGGCACGCGACCTTCGACGCCCTGTCGGAGCATTTCATCGCGCAGGGGCGCTGGTGGAGCGGCGAATGGCCCGCCGCCTACCATGATGCGGCCAGCGCCGAAGTTGCGGCCCTTGCGGCCGAACGTGCGGCTCGGTGCGGCTTTTACGCCTGGCTCCAGTATCAGGCCGATCGCCAGTTGAAGGCCGCTTCGGAGGCCGCGCGGGAGGCCGGCATGACCTTGGGACTCTATAGGGATCTCGCCGTCGGCCCGGATGGCGGAGGCTCGGAGGTCTGGTCCGATCCTGCCGGTTTCGCCGCCTCGCTGTCGATCGGCGCGCCGCCTGATCCCTTAGGTCCTCTTGGGCAAAACTGGGGCCTTCCACCGCTCGATCCGCTCATTCTGGAGAAGACCGGCCTCGCCGCCTTCCGCAGGCTCGTGACCTCGAACATGAGGCATTCCGGAGCGCTCAGGATCGACCATGCCTTCCAGCTCCGCCGCCTGTTCCTGATCCCCTCCGGCGCCCATGCCAGCGAGGGCGGCTATGTGGGCTATCCGTTCGAGGCCATGCTGGCCGTGCTGCGTCTGGAAAGCCATCGCCATCAATGCCTTGTAATCGCTGAGGATTTAGGCACCGCGCCGGAAGGCTTCTCCGCCGCCATCATGGCCTCGGGCATCCTGAGCTACCGCCTTCTGCCGTTCGAGCGCGAGAATGGCGGCGCGTTCCGCAAGCCCGGCGACTACCCCCGGCACGCCATGGCGGCGGGCTCGACCCACGATCTTCCCACCCTGCGCGGCTGGTGGCGCGGGCTCGACATCGATATCCGCGAAGCGCTGGGTCTCTATGACACCCAGCGCGCGGGCGACGAACGCAACGGGCGCGACTGGGACAAGGCCATGCTCTCGGAAGCCCTGAATTCCGAGGGTCTTCTGCCATCTACTGAGGTGCCGGCCGAGGTTCCCGTCGATGCCGTGACCCGCTATCTCGCCCGCTCCAACGCCATGCTGACCGCCCTCCAGCTGGAGGATGCCGCCGGCGAACTCAACCAGGCCAACCTGCCCGGCGTCAGCGAGGGACATCCCAACTGGCGGCGGCGATTGAGCATGGACCTCGACCCGTTGTTTGCGCCGGGAGGACCTTTCGCCCAGCTCTCGGCCACCTCCGCGCAGGAAGGCCGGGGCGAGCCTCCACCCCCGGCCCTGTTGTCCGCTCCTCCGCCACGGGCGACCTACCGCCTTCAGTTCCATGAAGGATTCACCTTCGACGATGCCGTGGAGATCGTGCCCTACCTGGCCCGGCTCGGCATCAGCCATGTCTACGCCTCGCCCATCCACCAGGCGCGGCCCGGATCGACCCATGGCTACGACATCACCGACCATGCCGCGATCAACCCGGAGTTGGGTAGCCACGATGGTTTTATCCGTCTGTCAGAGCAGCTTAAGGCCCATGACCTCGGTCTGATTCTCGATATCGTGCCCAATCACATGGGCGTCGGCGGAGCGGATAACGCCGGCTGGCTGCGCATGCTCGAATGGGGCGAGCTTGCACCGGAATCGCGCTGGTTCGACATCGACTGGAGCCGCATCGGCGTCAATGGCAAGGTGGTGGTCCCCTTCCTCGGCGACCGCTATGGCGACGCGCTCGAAAAGGGTGAGCTGAAACTCGCCTTCGACGCCGACGAGGGCAGCTTCAGCGTGCAGCACTGGGAGCATCGTTTTCCCATCTGTCCCTTGCATTACCCCATGATCCTCGAACGCGCCTTCGCGGCGCTGCCGCCCGGTTCGGACACCCAGGGAGAGCTTCTCGCGGTGACGGAACGGCTACGCGCCATGGCGGGGGAACCCGAGGACCGGCGCGAAGGCTTCCCGCTGGAAGGTGACGAGTTGAAGCAGCGGCTCGCGCTTGTCGCCACGACACCGGACACGCGGGAGGCCATCGAACGCGCCGTCGAGGTCATCAACGGTTCGCCCGGCCTGCCGGAAAGCTTCGGCGTTCTCCACCGCCTACTGGAAGAACAACCCTATCGCCTCGCGCACTGGCGCATCGCGTCCAGCGACATCAACTACCGCCGCTTCTTCGACATCAACGGCCTCGCCGGCCTGCGCATCGAGGAACCGGAACTGTTCGCCAGAGCCCATGAGACGGTGTTCCGACTGGTGCGCGAGGGGCGCATCCAGGGCCTGCGGATCGATCACATCGACGGTCTTGCCGATCCCGCCGCCTACACCCGCGCACTCCAGGATGAACTCGGACCGGGCTTCTATGTGCTGGTCGAGAAGATCCTCGAACCCGGTGAAGCGCTGCGTGACTGGCCGGTCGCCGGCACCACAGGGTACGACGCTCTCAACATGCTCGACGGTGTGTTCGTGGACACGCAGGCGCGGGAAGTGTTCGACAAACTCTACCGCCGCATGACCGGACGCGAGGGGCGCTTTGGGGACCTCCTGCGCCGGACGAAACGGGAAATCCTGGAATCGAGCTTTGCAAGCGAACTCGAAGTACTCGTCTCCGACGTCAAGCGGATCGCCGACGCCGACCGGCGCACGCGGGATTATTCCGCCAACGCGCTCAGGCGGGCGCTGGTGGAGATCATCGCGCGCTTTCCCGTCTACCGGACCTATCTCGACGGCGGCGAGATTGCCGAGGAGGATCGCGCCTTGCTGGACCGCACGCTGGCGCGGGCCAAGCGCGCCACCACCCTGCCCGACACATCCGTGCATGACTTCGTGGGCACCGTCCTGCTGGCCTCCGGCGAGGACCAGCCCGGCGGCGATCCGGCACTCGTGGCGCGCTTTCGCACCCGGTTCCAGCAGCTCACCGGGCCTGTCATGGCCAAAAGCCTCGAGGACACGCTGTTCTACCGGCATGTCCCGCTGCTGTCGCTGAACGAGGTGGGAGCCGACCCGGACCGCTTCGGCCTGACGCTGGAGGACTTCCATGCCGCCAACATGGCGCGCGCGGCTCGCTGGCCGAACGCCATGATTGCCACCGCGACACATGACACCAAGCGTGGGGAGGACGCCCGCGCCCGGCTCAACGTCCTGTCTGAAATGCCGCGCGACTGGCTGCGGGCGCTGGGACGTGCGCGGCGCATCGCCGAACCGTTTCTCAGTGAGATCGACGGTGAGACCGCGCCGGATGCGAACGACCAGTATCTGATCTTCCAGGCCATCCTCGGAGCATGGCCCATGGAACTGCTGGACGGCGCATCGCGGAGTCAGATCAGCGGCTTCCGCGAACGTATTGAGGCTTTCGTGGAAAAGGCCCTGCGCGAAGCCAAGCGCAAGACCAGCTGGATCAACCCTGACGAGGATTATGAGAAGGCCGCGCTCACTCTCGTGCGAGGATTGCTCGACGGCGCATCTGGTTTCATCGAGTCGTTCCAACCGCTTGCACGGCGTCTCGCATACCTTGGTTGCCTTACCGGCCTGTCGCGGACGGTGCTGAAATGCACCGTGCCGGGCGTAGCTGACATCTATCAGGGCACCGAGTTCTGGGACCTGTCGCTGGTCGATCCGGACAATCGCCGCCCGGTGGATTACAACGCACGCGCCGCAGCGTTGGGGAACGAAGCTCCCGTCGATTTTTTGAGTGGCTGGCGGGACGGGCGTGCCAAGCAAGCCACGCTGGCACAACTGCTCGCTCTTAGGGCGGAACTTCCCGAGCTGTTCGCCCATGGCGACTACCGCGCGATACAGGCCGAAGGCGAATTCGCATCGCATGTGGTGGCCTTCGAGCGCCAGCGTGGCAAGCAACGGATCATCGTGGCCGTGCCTTGCCTGTTGGCGCGGATGATCCAGGGAGAAGAACCGTTCGACCCAGCGATCTGGAACGGAACATCCCTGCCCCTTGCATCGGGACAATGGACGAATGTGCTGACGGGCGAGAACCACGACCTGTCCGGCGACGTTACCTTGACATGCGCGATGCTGTTCGCGCGCTCGCCCATAGCCGTTCTGAGGGAGGAGCAGGCATGACCACCAGCCCGAAAACACAGGCCGTCGCCTTCACTCCAGACTTCGTCCCGGAGACGGCTTCCGCCCCCGATCCCATCGGCGATGGACGGATCGTCATTGAGACCGTCTGGCCCGAGATCGACGCCGGACGCACCCCCGTCAAGCGGGTCGTCGGCGACGAGGTGGAGGTCTGGGCCGATATCTTCACGGACGGCCACGACACGCTCGCAGCGGAAGTGCTGTACCGCGGTCCGAACGACGAAGGCTGGTTGCGCGCGCCCATGACGCATCGCGGCAATGATCGATGGTCAGGGCGGTTTCCCCTGCATGTCATGGGCCGGCATTATTTCACCGTCGAGGCTTGGCGCGACTCCTATGCGACTTGGCGCGACGAGATCACCAAGAAGCGTGACGCCGGGCGGGACGTTACCCTCGAGATCGTCGAAGGCGTGGAGATCGCCCATACGGCGGCCAGCCTTGCCCGGGGGCCGGATGCCATCGCCTTCCAGCCGCTGCTCCATGCGCTCGACAAGGCCGAATCAGCCAAGAAACTGAAGCTGCTGCTGGCCGATGAGGAGGCCGACCTGATCGCGCGCAACGCCGAACGCCTGGCCCTGGCGAGCTACAACCCCGCCGCCGAGGTGATCGCCGACCGCGAGACCGCGCGCTTTTCCGCCTGGTATGAGCTGTTTCCACGCTCGGCGTCGAACGATCCGGCCCGGCACGGCACTTTCGACGACGTCATCGCCCGCCTGCCCTATGTGCGGGATCTGGGCTTCGACGTACTCTACTTCCCTCCGATTCACCCGATCGGCAGGACCAACCGCAAGGGCAAGAACAACTCCCTCACCGCGGTCGAGGATGACGTCGGCAGCGTCTATGCCATCGGCTCCCAGGACGGCGGGCATGACGCCATCCAACCCGAACTCGGCACGCTGGAGGACTTCCGGCGTCTGGTGAAGGCCGCGCACGAGCACGGCCTGGAAATCGCACTCGACTTCGCCATCCAGTGCTCGCCCGACCACCCCTGGATCAAGAGCCACCCCGAATGGTTCGACTGGCGACCGGACGGCACCCTGAAATTCGCTGAAAATCCACCGAAAAAGTACGAAGACATCGTCAACGTCGAATTCTACGAGGGCGGGCTTCCGTCGCTGTGGGAGGCGCTGCGCGACGTCATCCTGTTCTGGGTGGAGAATGGGGTGAAGATCTTCCGCGTCGACAACCCACACACCAAGCCACTGCCGTTCTGGCGCTGGATGATCCGCGAGGTCAACGAGCGCCATCCCGACGTGCTGTTCCTCGCCGAGGCCTTCACGCGGCCCAAGATGATGCGCGCGCTGGCGAAGGCGGGCTTCCAGCAATCCTACACCTATTTCACCTGGCGCGATGCCAAGGCCGAGTTGATCGAGTATATGACCGAACTGTCATCCAGTGAGATGGCGGAATATTACCGGCCGAACTTCTTCCCCAACACGCCGGACATCAATCCGTTCTATCTCCAGACGGGAGGCCGAGCTGGTTTCATGGCGCGCGCCACCCTGGCGGCCACGCTGTCGAGCAGCTACGGCATCTACTCGGGCTTCGAGATCTGCGAGGCGGCTCCCCTGCCGGGCCGCGAGGAATATCTCGATTCCGAAAAATACGAACTCAAAGTCCGTGACTTCGAATCTCCCGGCAACATCAAGGACCTCCTGCGATCGCTCAACAAGGCGCGCCGCGACAATCCCGCGCTTCAGGACTTCCGCAACATCCTGTTCCTCAACGCCTGGAACGACAACATCCTGGCCTATGCCAAACTCACCGAGACGAAGGACAACGCCGTCCTCGTGCTAGTGAATCTCGATCCGCACAACCGGCAGGAAGCCGATTTCGAGGTTCCCTTGTGGGAATTCGGTCTGCCGGACCACGCCCGGATCGAGGTCGAGGACCTGCTCAACGGCGGCCGCTTCACCCTCAACGGCAAGATGCAGAGGATCGCGCTCTCGCCCGAAGGCCATCAGGTGATGGTGTGGAAACTCATTCCACCCGCGGGACCTGTGTGATGGCCGGAAGGTTCACCGCCACTCGATGGCTCGCCAAAGCCGTCTGTTCCTCTTCGCACAAGGGCCTGACATGATCGACCGCAGCGAGCCGCAATGGTACCGCGACGCCATCATCTACCAGCTTCACATCAAGTCGTTCTTCGATAGCGACAACACCGGCATCGGCGATTTCGCGGGCGCGACCGAAAAGCTCGACTACATCAAGGACCTCGGCGTCACAGCCATCTGGGTCATGCCCTTCTATCCCTCGCCGCTGCGCGACGACGGCTATGACATCTCGGACTACCGGGCCATCAATCCCGCCTATGGCACGATGAAGGACTTCAGGCGCTTCGTGAAAGAGGCGCATGCGCGCGGCATCCGCATCATTACCGAGTTGGTTATCAACCACACCTCGGACCAGCATCCCTGGTTCCAGAAGGCGCGGCTCGCCAAGCCCGGATCGGCGGCTCGGGATTTCTACGTCTGGTCCGACACCGACCAGAAGTATTCGGACACGCGCATCATCTTCCTCGACACCGAGCCGTCGAACTGGTCATGGGACCCGGTGGCCAAGGCCTATTACTGGCACCGCTTCTTCAACCATCAGCCCGACCTCAATTTCGACAATCCGAAAGTGCTGCAAGCCGTCCTCGACGTCATGCGCTTCTGGCTCGACATGGGCGTCGACGGCCTTCGGCTCGACGCCATCCCCTACCTGATCGAGCGCGAAGGGACGAACTGCGAGAACCTCGCCGAAACCCATGTCATCCTGAAGAAGATCCGCGCCGCGCTCGATGCCGAATATCCCGACCGGATGCTGCTGGCGGAGGCCAACCAGTGGCCGGAAGACACCGCGCCCTATTTCGGCGACGGCGACGAGTGCCACATGTCGTTCCACTTTCCGCTGATGCCGCGCATGTACATGGGCATCGCGCAGGAGGACCGGCATCCCATCACCGACATCATGCGCCAGACGCCGGATATTCCCGAAGGCTGCCAATGGGCGATCTTCCTGAGGAACCACGACGAGCTGACGCTGGAGATGGTGACCGACCAGGAGCGCGACTATCTCTGGTCATTCTATGCCAACGACACGCGTGCCCGGATCAACATGGGCATCCGCCGCCGCCTCGCGCCGCTGCTGGAGAACGACCGGCGCAAGATCGAGCTTCTGAACAGCCTGCTGCTCTCCATGCCGGGAACCCCGATCCTCTACTATGGCGACGAGATCGGCATGGGCGACAACATCTATCTCGGCGACCGGGACGGCGTGCGCACGCCCATGCAATGGTCGCCGGATCGCAACGGCGGCTTCTCGCGTGCCGATCCAGCCAAGCTGTTCCTGCCCGCCATCCAGGACCCGATCTACGGTTATGAGGTCGTCAATGTCGAAGCGGACTATCGCAGTCCGTCGAGCCTGCTCAACTGGGTGCGTCGGATGATCGCCGTTCGGCGCGGCACGAAGGCGTTCGGTCGCGGCGGCCTGCGTTTCCTCTACCCCGCCAACCGCAAGGTGCTGTCCTACATCCGCGAATTCGAGGGCGAGAGCATCCTGTGCGTCGCCAACCTGTCGCGCGCACCGCAGGCGGTGGAGCTCGATCTGTCCGACTTCAAGGGCAGTGTGCCGACCGAGATGACCGGCGGCAGTCTGTTTCCGGCCATCGGCGACCTGCCCTATCTGCTGACACTGCCCGCCTATGGCTTCTACTGGTTCAACCTGACCGCCGCGCCGGCCGAGCCGGAACGCTTCGGGCCGCGCCTGACGCCCGAGTTGTTCACCCTCGTGCTGCAAGGCTCGCCGGAATCGCTGTTCACCGGCCGCGAGCGCGTGGCGGTGGAGACCAATATTGCCCCCCCCTTCCTGACGCATCAGCGCTGGTTCACGGGAAAGAGCTCGCGCATCCGGGCCGTGACCGTGGCCGACAACGCCATCCTCAAGGACCGCGCGGGGCGCGACGCCTTTCCCCTGACGCTGATGCGAGCGGACCTCGCCGGCGGCATGACGGAGGACTATTTCATACCTGTCGCCGTGGATGAGGCGGAAAGCGAGGCCCAGCTTGCCTATACGCTGGCGCGGGTGCGCAAGGGCCGCAGCGTCGGACTGCTGGTCGACGCCACCACATCGCCGGAGTTCGCATTGTCTATGGTCACCGCCATGGAACGCGGCGACACCCTGACGACACGCGAGGGCGCACGGCTCAAATTCCACGCCACAAGCCGTCTTGCCGCTGCGCTTGTGCCGCCCGAAGGCGTCGAGCTGAATCTGAATCCGGAGCGGTTCGGCGGAGAGCAGAGCAATTCCTCCATCGTGCTCGGCAGCCAAATGGTGCTGAAGCTCTACCGCCGCCTCCAGCCGGGCACGCATCCGGAGATCGAGGTCGGGCGGTTTCTCACCGAGGTGGCAGGCTATGCCAACACCGCCCCGCTGCTGGGCTATGTCGAGCATGTCACCGATGATGGCACCTCAACCGCCGTGGCCGTGCTCCAGGGCTATCTGCGCAACCAGGGAGATGCCTGGAGCTGGCTGCTCGAAGGCCTGAAGCGCGAGCTGGAAATCGTGGCGCTGACCACCGAAGGCGAGGAGATTTCGATGACGGATCACTTCGCGCCCTATACCCATCACACCTCTCTCCTGGGACGGCGCACGGCGGAACTGCACCTGGCTTTCGCAACGCCCACCGACGATCCCGCTTTCGCGGCGGAGAGTTTCGGCAAGGATGACCTCAAGGTCGCGGTCGAGGATGCAAGAGCGCAGGCCGAACGCGCCTTCGTGGCGGCGCAGGGCAAGATCGAAACGGAAGCCTTCCTGTCGCGGCGCGACGATATCCTCACCTTGATCGACCAGCTTGCCAAGCTGAAGCCCGCTGGCGTCAAGACCCGCATCCATGGCGATTATCACCTGGGCCAGGTGCTGATCGCACAGGACGACGTGGTGCTGGTGGATTTCGAAGGTGAACCTTCACGCCCCGCCGAAGAGCGGCGCATGAAGAGCTCTCCCCTGCGTGATGTCGCCGGCATGCTGCGGTCCTTCGCCTATGCGGCCGATGCGGCAGCCCGCGATGTCTCAGGGCGGTTCGGGGAAAATGCCGACCGTATCCACGCAGCCGCCGAAGACTGGCGGCTGCTGACGACGACCGCTTTCCTCGATGCCTATGAAGCCGTGGCGCGCGGCCATTCCGTCTGGATCAAGGACGCCAAGACGCGACAGAACCTGCTTCGCCTCTATGTGCTCACGAAGGCGCTTTATGAAACCGCCTATGAGGCCAACGCCCGGCCGGACTGGATCGAGACGCCCCTGCGTGGAGTGCTCGACATTCTCGATGACAAGGAGGCCATAAGGTCATGAACGGCACGACAGCACGGGCACGATCCAAAACCTTCGAGGCAGCGCCCTCGCTGTCCGACGCCGCCATCAATGCCGTGGTCCATGCCAGTCATGGTGATCCCTTCGCGGTGCTCGGCGCGCATGAAATCTCGCCCGGCGAATGGGAAGTGCGCACCCTGCAACCGGGAGCGCGCAAGGTGACGCTGATCGCCCGGCAGGATGCAACCGTGCTCGCGGAGATGGAGCGCGTGCATCCCGACGGGTTCTATACCGCCAGGATCACCTGCGGATCGCGGCCCGACTACCGGTTGAAGACGGTTGCCCAGGATCATTCGTGGACCGGCATCGACCCCTATTCCTTCGGCCCGACACTGGGCAACGAGGATATCGCCGCCATCCGCGACGGCGGCGACGGCAGGCTGCCCAAAGTGCTCGGCGCGCGCCCGATGACCATCGAAGGCGTCGATGGTTTTCGCTTCGCCGTCTGGGCACCCAGCGCGAAGCGCGTCAGCCTCGTCGGCGGGTTCAACGGCTGGGACGGGCGCAGGCATCCCATGCGGCTGCATCATGCTGGCGGCGTCTGGGAGATTTTCATTCCTGACCTTAAGGCCGGGGAGCGGTACAAGTATGAGATACTCGGGCCGGACGGCGCCCTGCTGCTCAAGGCCGACCCCCTGGCCTTCGCCGCCGAGCATCCGCCCGCGACGGCTTCGGTGCTGCACGATCGAAAAGGCTTCGACTGGAACGATGCCGACTGGATGTCTGCGCGCGGTGATGGTGACAAGCGCAAGCTGCCCATGTCGATCTATGAATGCCATCTCGGCTCCTGGGCGCGCGTTCCCGAGGAAGGCAACCGCTATCTCACCTATCGGGAGCTTGCCGCGCGGCTGATCCCCTATGTGAAGGATCTCGGCTTCACGCACATCGAGATGCTGCCGATCACGGAATATCCCTTTGACGGCTCATGGGGCTATCAGCCGGTGTCGTTGTTTGCGCCGACAAGCCGCTTTGGAACGCCCGAGGATTTCGCCTTCTTCATGGATGCGGCGCATCGGGAAGGCATCGGCGTGCTGCTGGACTGGGTGCCGGGCCATTTCCCCAACGACCCGCACGGGCTTGCGAACTTCGACGGCAGCCATCTTTACGAGCATGCCGATCCGCGCCAGGGTTTCCATCAGGACTGGGGAACCCACATCTACAACTACGGACGCGAGGAAGTGGCCGCCTTCCTGGTCGCCAACGCACGCTTCTGGCTGGAGGAATACCATCTCGACGGCCTGCGCGTGGATGCCGTGGCGTCGATGCTCTATCTCGACTACAGCCGCAAGCCCGGCGAATGGGTGCCCAACCGGCACGGCGGCAACGAGAACCTCGAGGCGATCGCCTTCCTGCAGCGCGCCAACGCGGTCACCTATGGCGCCGAACCCGGCAGCTTCACGGTGGCGGAGGAATCGACCGCATGGCCCGGCGTCTCGGCCCCGACCTATGCCGGCGGCCTCGGCTTCGGCTTCAAGTGGAACATGGGCTGGATGCACGACACGCTGCATTACATACAGGAAGACCCGATCAACCGACGCCATCATCACCACCAGCTGACCTTCGGGCTGCTCTACGCCTTCTCCGAGAATTACGTCCTGCCCCTCAGTCATGACGAAGTGGTGCATGGCAAGGGTTCGATCCTTGCGCGCATGCCGGGCGATCAGTGGCAGCGTTTCGCCAACCTACGGGCTTATTACGGATTCATGTGGGCCCATCCCGGCAAGAAGCTGATCTTCATGGGGTCGGAGTTTGGACAGGAGCGTGAATGGAACCACGATATCAGCCTCGACTGGCACCTGACGGATGATCCCCTGCACTCGGGCGTCCAGCGCCTGATCCGGGACCTCAACCGCGTCTATCGCATGTCACCCGCCCTTCACGAGCGTGATTGCGAGGCCAGCGGCTTTGAATGGCTGGTGTCGGACGATGCCGACAACAGTGTGCTCGGATGGCTGCGCAAGGGCGAGGACGACCGGCAGATCGCGGTGATCGCATCAAACTTCACGCCGGTGCCGCGTGAAGGATATCGGCTGGGCGTGCCCATGCCCGGGCATTACGATGAAATTCTCAACACTGACGCCCAGCTTTATGGCGGCAGCAATCTTGGAAACCTGGGTGGCGTGGATGCCGAGGACATCCCCTGCCACGGACGGCCCTATTCCGTGCTGCTGATCTTGCCGCCGCTGGCGACCGTCTATCTGCAAAGACGATGAGACGGAGATAATCCCGGCATCGAGGGCATTAGAGGCCGTTGGCTGGGGCGGGAGGATTCGAACCTCCGTATGGCGGAATCAAAATCCGCTGCCTTACCACTTGGCGACGCCCCAACAGCTGGTGAGCGCCGCCGGTCCCGCCCGAATAGCCCAGCTTATGGGCTTCTGCAACATCCCTCTCGGGCGGGGCTTGCTCCTCACAATTGCCCCCGCTATAAGCAGCGCACTGGTTACGGAGTGTAGCGCAGCCTGGTAGCGCACCTCGTTCGGGACGAGGGGGTCGTAGGTTCAAATCCTATCACTCCGACCAGTTTTCCCCTAGGCATCCAAAGCAGTTCTTGCCGGCCTGTCCGGACCCATCAGGCAGCGCCGGACTGCGTGGGATATTGTGCTGCACTGCAGTAATCTTCGCCCCTCCCCTTCATATTTATGTCATTTACTATAGTCGAATACCATAATTGGATGCTCGCTACGCTTCGAAACCATCTCTAAAGACAAACTTTCGAAAGCATACTATTGATCTCAATATACTGATTTTTCTATGTATTTTTCTATAACGTTTCTTTTGAGACTATCTTTGAGATTAACCTTTACATTGAAAGAAACCCTCAAATCTGGATTTGTCTCTTTTGAGCTCTTTACGATGCAAGTTGGAAACGTTATCTTAATCATACAGGATGGCGCTGGGAGAACGGTTCTCCGAAGCCATAAGAATAATGTTTCAAGAGGAGCAGATTATGGGTGATATTCCTAACGCAAGCCCCGACCAGTCGTTGATCGACAGCGGCAAGGCTGCTGTCGACACCGTGAAGGATGGTACCAAGTGGGGTAACTACCTTTCGGCAGAGAAGGCCTTCGCACAGGCTCTGCGCGTTTAATTCGGTGCTTTATGTTTTTTGACCGCGCCATTCGTGGCGCGGTCAACAGAATAGTATTCTATTTATTCTGAGGGGGCTCAGATGGTTTATGCGGATTTCCGGCGCAAGCCGGAAAATGATACGTCATATCCTGTTTTCGAAGTTATTTCGGGCCTCCATCGCGGTGTAAAGCTGCCTCTCACAAACAGCACGTATCGCATCGGCTCCTCGGCCGAGGCCGATATCATGCTCCGTGACGAAGGTGTCATCCCCGATCATGCCGTCCTCCGTATCGACGATGGCATGGTCAATATCGAAACATCAGGTTCCGCCATTACACTGGACGACGGCAAGGAATTGCCCGCCAGGCACGGATATCGCGTCCGCCTTCCGGCTGAATTTTCCATCGGAGATGCGCGCATTCGTGTTTCCGGAACATCCGCCAACCGCAAGGGCGGCCTCACGGGCCTTGCCATATCGACACCGGCGGCATCTGCGGCGGTTCTTGTGGTTGCCGTTTCCGTCCTGGTCATCATGGGACGGCTTGCGTCCCCCACCACCCCGGCAAAGGACAGCCGCACGGCCACCCGTGACATTCCGGGCACCGCGCTGCCGCAGAATGAAAGCGGCTCTGTGCAGGAACCGGGCGGCACCGTGGATAACAGCGGCCGGGTTGCGGCAATCACGCAAGAGGTCCAACAGAAGCTGCAGGAACATAACCTCGGCGTCCTGACCGTGACACCGGTCAGAAATGAAATCCAGGTGTCCGGGGCGATCACACGCAGTCAGCAGCAAGCGTGGATCGATGTCGTGAACTGGTTCGACCGCACCCACAGTTCCGACGCCACTCTTGTTTCGATCGTGAAGGCCGACAAAAAGCCGACACGACCACCCGTTGCCCTGCAGGCAATCTGGTTTGGCGACAATCCCTACATGATCGCCAGCGACGGCAAGAGATACTATGAGGGCGCGTTCCTGAACAATGGATGGACAGTGCGGGCCATTCACAAGGACCGCATTGTTCTGGCGAAGGGCGATGAGCAGCTATCGCTCACCTATTAACTTCGCCGAAGCTCTCGATAGCGTAGCTTTTGGTATCGCTCACGGGAGTTCGACATGAACGATCGCACAATTGAACCCCAAAGGCTGGATGTTGTTCTTGCAGACAGTGTTCTGCAGTCCGGCGATATCCCGGCCTACATCCAGGAGTTCGAGGCACTGCTTCGCACGAGGCGGCGCGGTCTCTTCCGTGGGTTCTCACCCTCGCTCCATGATGTCATCGTCGATACCGTCATGCCGCGGATCAGCGACCCATCGATATTCCAAGGCAGCCGCTTCACAATGATCCTGGAGGGTCTGGCGCGCGATCTCGCCCCCTTGATGGGCGATGACAGTTCCGTCCCGGAAATCCGTTCCATCGTCCAGGAAGAGCTTGTCCGCTATTGGGCCGTTCAGGATAGACGCAGACAAGGGATGCCGTCGTGAGCGAGTCTCCCAACGATACCGTTCAACTGCTGCATTCGCTGGGGTACCTGTACGGGGAATATGGGCATACGCAGCGCAGCATCGTGCTTTTGCTGCTTGCCTCCCGGCTTGATCCTGAGAACAGCGCTATCCTTTACACGCTGGCGCATGTCTTCCTGCGCGACAAAGCTGCTGAAGATGCACTGACAATCATCGAGCGGATCGAGCAGCTCGGTGCCGAAACACCCGTTTTGACGCTTCTAAAGAGCCGGGCCCTCTGGATCCGGGGGAGCAAAGAAGACGCACGCCGTACATTTGAAGATTTCATAGATTTGCGCACCAGAGGCGAACTGCAAAATGCTTAGTCTCAACTCTATTCAGCAAACACTTATAAAAGCATCGCAGCGCAGCGACATCATCATCGCAATATTCATCGTCATGGCTGTCGTCATGATGATCGTTCCGCTGCCAACACCTCTCGTCGATCTGATGATCACCATCAATGTCGCCAGCAGCGTTATCATCCTTCTGGTGACATTCTATGTGAATCGCCCGATCGAATTTTCGGCGTTGCCATCTATCCTGCTCATTTCAACACTGTTCCGCCTTGCGCTCTCGATCACAACGACACGTCTTATCCTACTGCACGGTGATGCCGGCGATATCATCACGGCCCTGGGCAACTTCGTCATCGGCGGCAATATCGCCGTCGGCCTCGTCATCTTCCTGATCATCTCGATCGCGCAGTTCATCGTCATCGCCAAAGGCGCGGAGCGCGTGGCCGAAGTGGCCGCCCGGTTCAGCCTCGACGGCATGCCGGGCAAGCAGATGAGCATCGACAACGATCTGCGCAACGGCGATATCGACCAGGCTCAGGC
>JBEBSP010000042.1:0-17815 GCA_040394255.1 Agaricicola taiwanensis
CAGGATCGGCATGAGCCGATATGACCTGACCGACTTCGAGTGGCGCGTGATCGAGTCCCTGCTGCCCAACAAACCCCGCGGCGTGCCGCGGGTCGATGATCGCCGCGTGCGATGGCGGAAGGCAGGCGTCTGGGATCGGATGATGGATGCCATCACTGCCGCCTATGACGGCGACATCCAGATGATCGACAGCACTTCCATCCGGGCGCACCAACAGGCTGCGACGGCAAAAAGGGGGATCGAGATCATTGTCTCGGTTGCTCGCGAGGCGGCCTCACGACCAAAATCCATGCCGTCGTCGATGCGCAAGGGCTCCCGATCCGGCTCGGCCTGACCGCTGGCTAGGCACATGATGGCCAAGCCGCGGACGGTCTGCTCAACCACCTTGGGCCGCACATAATCGTGCTCGCCGACAAAGCCTACGATGCTGATCGCATCCGCACGCTGATCGAGGAACAGGGCGCCACGCCCAACACCCCGTCCAAATCGAATCGAAAGTGGAAGCCTTGCTTCAGCAAGCGGCTCTATCGTGAGCGCAATCTGATCGAGCGCTTCTTCTCCAAACTCAAACACTTCCGCCGCGTCGCCACCCGCTACGATAAGTTGGCGGAGAACTTCCTCGCCATGGTCCAGCTCGCATCAATGCGCCTGTGGCTCCGCGCTTATGAGTCTACGGCCTAACGCAAAACGGGGCCGTGAGGCCCCGTTTTTCATGTCTGTGACCGAATGCTTCAGACGGCTTCGTCGTAAAGCTTCTCGACGTATTCCCAGTTCACGAGGTTTTCGATGAAAGCCTTGAGGTAATCGGGGCGACGGTTGCGGTAGTCGATGTAATAGGAATGCTCCCACACGTCGACGCCGAGGATCGGGGTCGCGCCATGCACCAGCGGGCTTTCGCCGTTGGGCGTCTTGGCGATTTCCAGCTTGCCGTTCTTGAGCGCGAGCCAGGCCCAGCCGGAGCCGAACTGGCCGACGCCGGCCTGGATGAAGTCTTCCTTGAACTTTTCGAACGGGCCGATGTCCTCTTCGATCTTCTTGAGGAGCTTGCCCGGAGCGGCGCCGCCGCCGTTCGGCTTCATCCAGTTCCAGAAGTGCAGGTGATTGTAGTGCTGGCCGGCATTGTTGAACAACGGCTGGTTCTTGCCGTAAGAACCCTTGACGATCTCTTCAAGGCTCTTTCCCGCAAGGTCGGAGCCTTCGAGAAGCTTGTTGCCGGTGGTCACATAAGCATTGTGATGCTTGTCGTGATGGAACTCCAGCGTCTCGGCGGACATATATGGTTGGAGGGCATCGTATGCGTAGGGAAGGTCAGGCAGTTTGAAGGTCATGGAAATTCTCCGGGCGTCGCGGATGGACCGGGCTTTCGCCGGACAGGCGGGTAACCCGCCTTACATAGGCAAGGTTCCCGGCTGCGGCAACAGCCGATGCGCTTGGGAAAGATTTCATTCTTCCCTGCCAATGATCCTTGAGCCCTGTTTGGAAGGAATGACGTCATGACGGTCGTGCTGCTTGCTGTCGGCGGGCTTCTCGCACTCTGGGGCTTTTATGTTCTGGCCTCGCTGGACGCCATCGCCGCCGTGGATGTCGGATCGCATCTGATCATCGGCGGAGCGGTCGTGGCGGCTCTCGCCGGCATCACCCGCGCGCTCGACCGCATGCGCCGGCAGATCGAGGCCGCCGCGCCGCGCACGGAGCCCCTGGCTCCGCATCCGTCGTCTGTCCATCCGGCCGGCTCCGCGCCTTCGGTGTCGCCTGACGTACCGCCGGTGGCGGCCACGTCGCGGCCGCCCGCGCGTCTTGCCGAACCGTCGGTTCCGCGCCCGGCCGCCCGGACAGCGCCGGTGCAGGCCGAAGGCCCGGTGCCGGACTTCCTGGTTCGCACGGCAACCTCCGCGACGGTTGCCGCCGCGGCCGCCACGGCGCCGGCGCTGCTGCGCGAAGGCAGTCTCAACGGCGTCAATTACCGGTTCTATTCGGACGGCTCGGTTGAATCGGAAGGCCAGAACGGCACCGAGCACTATCCTTCGCTGGACGCCCTGCGCGAGGCCATTCTGGCGCGTCGCTCCGACGCCTCCGGTGGTGGGGCCTTGACGTCAGCGGTTGCGGATCAGCGGAAGGATCTTGCGGAAGAGGTCGGTTCCGGCGCGCCCGAGCCATTCATAGACGACCATTTCGGACGTGACGATGTCGACGCCGTGGCGGATGAGCCGCTGGAAAGCGATCTGCCGGTCGTCGAGGCTCCGCGAGCCTACGGCATCCGCGACGACGGCGACATCGAACCCACGGTCGGCGAGATCGATGGCGGTCTGCAGGACGCAGATATGCGCTTCCAGGCCTCCGAGGATGATCTGGCGCCGCCCCTGGATGCGCAGTTCGAGGAGACGTTCGAGGAAGACGGGCTCTTTTACGGCCGAGAAGGCGATCTTGGGTACGATGAGCCCGCCGTCGATGCCGGAGAGCCGGTCGAGGAGCGGCGCGAGCGTTGGTCCGAGACCCTGAGGATGCTGCTCCGTCGTGACCGGGGGAACGCCGGAGGCTCCGGCGACGTCGATCAGAAGCCCGAGCCGCTGGACGATCCGTTCGATTTCGGGGATCGCCGGCGCTAGGCGCTCCTGCACGTCGACGATGACCAGTGCGGAATGTTCGACGGACAGGAGCATGGATTGCCTCCGGCTCAGCTGCGGGAATCTTCGTCGAGACTGAGCGCCGTGCCGTTCATGCAGTAGCGCAGGCCGGTCGGCTGAGGCCCGTCCTCGAACACATGGCCCAGATGGGCATCGCAGGCGCCGCAGCGGATTTCGGTGCGCACGGGGTAGAGGGAGCGATCCTCGTGGCGCGTCACCGCGTCCGGCGACACCGGTTCCCAGAAGCTTGGCCAGCCCGACCCTGAATCATATTTGGTTTCAGAGCGGAACAGTGCTGCATCGCAGCAGATGCAGCGGTAGAGTCCCGGATCCTTGGTGTCCCAATAGGGGCCGGTGAAGGCGCGCTCCGTACCCTGTTCGCGGGTGACCCGATACTGTTCGGGGGTCAGTTTCTCGCGCCATTCGGCGTTATCTTTCACAACTTTTTTCGGTGTACTCATCCCGATCTCCTTTGCGCTCAATATGGTGCAGACGCGTGGCCGGCGAAAGGGGCGAAACAGTTCCGGCACATCGAGATCGAGAGTTTTCATTGCCTGTTGTAGACATTTGATACACTTGCGGGAAACTTAAATAGTTCCATAATCACCCGTATTGGTGGAGGATAATTGTCTGAATCCATGATTTCAACGCATGCAATAGTGAAAAACATCTTGCACTAAAGTTCAACTGTGGCTTATTTGCTCAGGAAATCCGTTGAGTTGATTCCGTCTGCCGGTTCTTAATATTGGAGAGGATTGTTGCAGATGTAATCATGCGTGGATTTTCACCGGGATGCGCCCTGGGGGGTGCGTATTTTCATATCAAGAGAGTTCCGCACATGGATGAGAGAGCCCAATCTTCAGATTACATTGATCTGGCGGCCGATATCGTTTCGGCTTACGTAAGCAACAATACCATCTCGACAGGCGATCTCCCTCGGTTGATCGGTGATGTTCATTTCGCGTTGCGGCGCGTGGCGGGCGGTCCGGACGAGGCCCCGGCCGAGGTCCAGCGGCCTGCTGTATCCATCAGGAAATCCATCGCTCCAGAATATCTGATCTGTCTGGAAGACGGGAAGAAGTTCAAGTCGCTGAAGCGGCACCTGCGCACGCAGTACAATCTGTCGCCCGACGAATACCGCGAGAAGTGGGGCCTGCCGTCCGACTACCCCATGGTGGCTCCGGATTACGCGGCGGCGCGTTCCGAGCTCGCCAAGAAGATGGGTCTGGGCCAGCAGCGCCGCAAGCGCTGACACCACGTTTGCGAATGAGACAAGGCCGCCCGGGACGATCGGGCGGCCTTTGGCGTTTCCGCTATCGCCGCCGTTCGGCCAGCAGCGCCTGCCACAGCGCGATATGGCGGTTGAGGTCATAGGACCAGTGCCCGGCGCGCCCGCGCCGGCGTTCGGCCCGAAGCTTGCGGGTAAGTTGGCTGACGATGGCGCTGCGTGGCGGTGCGTCCGCCTGGAATGCGAAGGCCGGCACCAGCCGGGGCAGGTCCCGGTGCCGCTCATAGGTTTTCGGTCCGGCCCGCACGCAGGCGCGCACCGAGGCCTCTGCTTTTGCTCTCATATCCACCCTCATGACGGCATCCTCCGATGGCTGCGATGAGGAAAGATAATTTTCCTACTTGACTATGTAAAGGACTAAAAGCCTATATAGCGCATCGAAACGGATGGGGGCTGTCATGGTCGGTCGGAAAAAGGCGCAACGGGCGGGGGCTCCGGTGCGTGAACGCATGGGGCGGCGGGCGATGGCGCTGCTAGGCCGGATGGAGCAGTCGGAGCATCCCGCAATCGGCATTCCGGACAGGGACCGGGACGCGGCGGAACACCTCTTGGACATGGATCTTGCCCGCAGAACACCGAAGGGCGGTCTGGCGATCACCGCCGCGGGGCGGGCTCACCTGGAGCGGCGGCGAGCGGGAGAGGGTGCCTTTCGGGCCCAGCACAGCAAGCTGAGCGCCGGTGACGGCGGTGTCCGGCGCAACACCGAGGAAAGCCCCCTGGACTGGTTGCGCCGCAGGCAGAAGCCAGGCGCGGGAGCCAGCCTCATCTCCTTGAGCGGATTCACGGCTGGCGAGCGCCTGCGCAGCGATTTCACGCTGGCGCAGATGATGCCGCGGGTCACCATGAACTGGGAGGCGGCGATCGCGAGCGGTCGGCGCGGCGGCGCCGGCCATGCCGCCGATCTCGGCGATGTGGCGGTCGCGGCGCGCCAGCGGCTGGCACACGCACTCGATGCCGTCGGCGGGGAGTTCTCGGGGCTATTGCTGGATGTCTGCTGTTTCCTGAAGGGCCTGGAAGCCGTCGAGAGCGAGCGCGGCTGGCCGGGACGCTCGGCCAAGGTCGTGCTCGGCCTCGCCCTGGAGCGTCTGGCCCGCCATTACGGCATCGCCGAAGTGGCAAGGGGACCCGAGCGCAGCGGGGGCATCCGGCACTGGGGAGCCGCCGATTACCGGCCGCGCATCGATGGCGGGTGAAAATCCATGCGCGACATCTTGGTGTGGTCCTCGGAGGATCGAAGCCGGGACTCAGGCCGGTGACAATGCCCGTTCGGCTTCGCTGCGGATGCGGGCGACCATGGCGCGCACGCCATTTGACCGCTGGGGCGTCAGATGGGTTCCCAATCCGAGACGGTCGAGCACCGGCTGCGCGTCGGTCGCGGCGATATCGCGGGCCGAGCGCCCGGAATAAAGCGCGATGAGGACCGCGATCAGGCCACGCACCAGATGAGCGTCGCTGTCGCCACGGAACACGAGATGAGCCTCGCCATCCGGCCCCGCGCTTTGCTCCGTCACGAGCCAGACCTGACTGGCGCAACCCTCGACCTTGTTGGTGCGGCTGTGTTCCTCGTCGCTCAGGGGGGCAAGCGCCCGCCCGATCTCGATCAGGAAGCGGTAGCGGTCGTCCCAGTCGTCGAGGAATTCGAATCCGTCGATGATTTCGTCCAGGGTCATGAAGCTCTCCTTGTCCTTCATATAGGCCGGACAGGAAAGGGATGCGACCCCCTCGCGGAGCCTCTCAACCGGCCGTAACCCCTGCGATCAGCGCGAGAATGCCGATCCACAGCAGGGTGCGGGTAATGAGAATAAATGAGAAGGACGAAGGCATGGCCGGCAATCTAGACGCGAAGACGTTCGAAGGCGTCAAGAAAATTGCTCAGAGTTTAATCGATCACCAGCTTTCGTGGCGTATGGCTTTAGCACTCGCTTAAGCCGGCTGTGCAAGGATGTTTCTGGCAGGTGAGGAGGTGCGCGAGAAGCGCACAATCCGAGTTGAGTAGTGTCGAGTTGACCCAGCGTGTTCAGAGTTGCGTGGCCGGACTGGTCCACGCGTCGGCGGCGTCCGATCCTATCGCCGCTGCCCGCCATCGTGCCTTCATCGCCGCTCATATGACGGCGGGTATCATCGCGCTGGCCGCGCTTCCGCTCTATCTCGCGCTGCGTGGCGCGCCCACCGTTCCCGAAGCTCTCGCATTCCTCGCGTTGCTGCTGCCTCTGTTCGTCGCGCTCGACCTGTCGCGGCGCGGGGATCTGGTGCGGGCGCATGTATTGTCGGCCGGCTCCATCACCGCGCTTGTGCTGCCGGTCGCCTTCGCGACGGGCGGCATCTCGTCCTTCGTCATCCCCTGGCTCGTGATCGTTCCGCTGGAGGCGGCTTTCGCCGGCTCCCGGAATGCCATCATCACAGCGGTCGGCTGCGCGGTCGGGGTCGCCTTGGCCCTGATCGGGGTCGATGCCCTCGGTCTGCTGCCCGCTTCGCAGCTGAACCCGGACATCGCGCACACGCTTCTTCTCGCCGGGATCGGCAGCGCCGTGCTCTATGCGGCCGCGCTGGCGGCGCGGGCCAACGCCATCGGGCGCGAGGCGATCGAGGGCACGCGTCGCGGCGAGGCGCGCTACCGCCTCCTCGCCGAGCACATGCACGATCTCATCACGCGCCACACCCGCTCCGGCAACGTCACCTTTGCCTCGCCCGCCGCGGAACGGCTGATCGGCGTCGAACCTAAGGCGCTTCTCGGGCAGGGGTTGTTCGACCGCGTCCACGTCGCGGATCGCCCGTCCTATCTGACGGCATTGTCGACGGCGGCGGGCAGCGATACGGAAACCTCGGTTCGCTTCCGCCTGCGCCGCAACGACGGCGGGAACGCCGCATCCTGGATCTGGACCGAAATGCGGTGCCATGCCATCGACGCGGGCCTGTCCCCCGAGGGGCCGGCGGAGCGTCAGGTCGTGGCCGTGACCCGCGACATCGAGCAGCGCGTCGCCCATGAGGCCGAACTGCTGGCGGCGCGCGAGGAAGCCGACCGCGCCAGCATGGCCAAGACGCATTTCCTGGCCAACATCAGCCATGAGCTGCGCACGCCGCTCAACGCCATCATCGGCTTTTCCGAAATCCTCGCCACGCCGGAACTGGCGCGCATGGATGCGGCGCGCCAGACGGAATACGCCTCCCTGATCCATGAATCGGGTCTGCATCTGCTGGCCGTGGTCAACAGCATCCTCGACATGTCGCGCATCGAGAGCGGAAATTTCTCCATCGTTCCGGAGCCTTTCGAGCTTGCCCCCCTGGTCGACACCTGCCGCCAGCTCTTCGCGCTGAAGGCGACGCAGGCCAAGGTCACGCTCGACGTTTCCATCCCTGAAGACCTGCCTGAAGTGATCGGCGATCGCCGCGCCTGCCGGCAGATCCTCATCAACCTCTTGTCGAACGCGCTGAAGTTCACGCCGACCGATGGCACCGTGAGCGTCTCGGCGCGGCGCGACGGCGGATTTCTGGCCCTCAGCGTTGCCGACACCGGCATCGGGGTCGCTCCGGAGGAACTGGAACGGCTGGGCGAGCCCTTCTACCAGGCGCGCGCCTCCTACGACCGTCCCTATGAAGGCACCGGTCTGGGGCTGTCCGTGGTCAAGGGACTGGTCAATCTCCACGGTGGTCTGTTCGGCATCGACAGCACCCTTGGCAAGGGGACGGTGGTCACCATCCACTTGCCGTTGGAGGCCTCGACGGCCGAGTCTGCCCCGGAAATCGGAATCCAGGCGGATGTCTGTCTTCAGCCCGCCCGCCTGAGCGCCTGACTTCAACGAAAGGGATACGACATTGCCTGTGCGTAGCGACCGCGTGATGGACTTCGACGATGAACCGGGCTTCCTCGGCCTCCTGTTCCGCCCGGTCATGCGCCGTCCCATGGACAGTTTCGCCTCCGCCGTGGCTGTCGCGGCCTCCATCGCGATCGTCCTGAACGCGCTGTCGTTCCAGACCGGGCCGCATCCGGCGCCGATCTTCGCCCCGGCCCAGCCGCCACGCGTGGAAGCCGTGCCCCGGCCCACGCCGCAGCCAGCGCCCAGAACCATCCCCACGGCCCGCCCGACGCCCGCGCAGCCGGCCGCACCGGTGCCGGTGAGCGGGATTGCCGCGCTCATCGCTCCGCAATCCGCGCCTGCCCAGCAGGATATGGTGCGTGCCGTCCAGGCCGAACTTGCGCGGCTGGGGCGCTACGACGGAGCGGTCGACGGCCTGTTCGGCCCCAAGACCGATTTCGCCATACGCGAATGGGAGCGCGCCACCGGCCGCGCCCCAACCGGTGAGCCCAACCAGAAGGTCCTGGATGCCCTGAAGGTTTCGAGGGCTCCGCAACCCTCGATCACGAACACCGCGACAGCGACGCCGTCCGCCACGACCCCATCCAAGCGCATCCTGGCCATCCAGCAGGTGCTGGCCGAGCAGGGCTATGGGCCGATCAAGCTCGACGGCTTGCTGGGCGAGGGCACCAAGGCGGCGATCTTCCGCTTCGAGGTTCACCGCAACCTCCCGCCGACGGGCGAACTGTCGCCGCGCTTCGTGCGTGAGTTGTCGGCCGTGTCGGGCGTGTCCCTCGAGTGAGTTCTCCAAGGCTTCGCAGCGACATCTGGGTCGCAGCCTATATCCGGACCTGCCATGTGAAGGACGCCTATGCGGTCATCAGCCGGCGCGGTGCGGCGGAGGCCGGGGCGATTTTCGTCAGGGTGGATCATCTCGACGGAACGGTCGATCTTTACGGACCGGCCCCGCAGACCGCTTTCGGCGACGAGGTGTCCGACCGCCGCTTCACGCGGCTTGGACCGCGGAAGGCCGATCCCGTCTCGGTGACTGAGCGGCTGGAGAAGGAGCGTTCGTTCGATCCCGATCTCTGGATCGTGGACGTCGAGGATCGCGAGGGTCGTCATTTCCTGGACGTGGTGGAATAGACGGCAGCTAGCGCGCGTCTCCAGCGGGGCCGCGACCATAGATGACACGGACTTCGGGGACCGCGCCGCCACTCCGGCGGGTTTCCTGCGGCGCGCGCGCCGGGGCCTCGGCAGGGTCGAAGTGCGGCGCATGGGCCGGCCGGCCAGAAGCAGCCGATCCGGAGAGAACCGCGCGCACGATGGCAAGCGCGACCGCCCGAGGTGTTTCATCGTGCAGGGCGGCAGCGGAAAAGATCAGTGGAATGGACGTGCGCACCGTGTCCGAAGCGCAGATCAACAGGGCAGCCAGTGTATCCTCGCGGGTGAGACCCGAGGCGATCAGCGCGAGGGCCGGCATCTCGCCGGTGGGGTCGGCGGCTATTCCTTCGGCGGCGGTAAGTGGCACGCGCAGCAGCGCCGCGAGCGCCTTGGAGAAAGCAGCGCTGCCCCCGCGCAGGACAGCCAGGCGGAAGGTCGTGAGGGCATCCATGTCGAGCGGGGCGATGGAGCGCGGAACCGATGCCGTCATGGCCAACCGGACGCGCCGGCGCTGCCCGGCATCGAGAGCCGGATAGAGCGGCGCGCACAGCGCGGGATCGACGTCCCGGCGGGCGAGAAGTTTCTGGGCAAGTCCTGTGTCCTGCCGCGCGCGCTCCAGCAGGTTCGATAGCGTCGCGCTGTCCAGCGGAGCGGTGACGTTGGCGACAAGCGTCTCCACCACATGCCGGCTGGAATGGGCGGAGAGGGCGCGCGCCACGGCGCGATCGAGGTCACGGCGTTCGGCCAGCGCTCCCGCCTCGGCGGGGCCTCCATCGATGGCGACCGTCATCAGGCAATCCTGATCGAGAGCGGATGAGCGCAGCACGATTTCGCGTGCGATCTCCCCGTCGTCCTGGAGCAGCCGTTCCAGCACCCGGCGTGGCGTGTCTGCCACGCAGGCAAGGCGGCGCGCCACGGCGATCCGCGTGGCATGATCGACGATATCGAGAAGCGGCAGGGCAAGAGCCGTGAAGCGCTCGATGTCGCCGGGCGTGCGGTTCGGTGCGGTGGCGAACAGATCGGCGGCGACGCGCAGCAGCGTGGCGCGGGTGTCCACGCCATGCTCGCGCGCAAGGCGCTCGAGTCCTTCAAGATGAAGCGAACTGCCGGGCATCCAGATACAAAAGATTTGAGTAGAATTCGAACGGCTCACTTTACCTTCATCATCATTGACGGACTGTTAACCCTGCCTGCCCGTTACTTTACGGAAGTGATTTGCGCTGACCCCAAGAGCAGCTTTATGACAAACGTGATACACGTCAGTTTCAACCATCCGGGGCGTCCCGATACGGCACATCCAAATGGCGAAAAAGCGGACATTCTGTTTTTCACCGGCATAAGACGTGAACGTCAGGAGCCGATGATCGCCGGCGCACAGACGCAGACTACGACGGCCTACGGTCGACCGGCGTGACGGCAGGGCGGCTTCTGGTCTGCTTCGGTGCGGCCTTCACGCTTGCGGCATGCGTGCCGCCGACGGGGGACTTCGGCCGGGCACGCCCCTCGCTGGTGCATGACGATATCCTGCCCAAGGTGGGCAGGATCATCGCGTCCCAGCGCCACGAGCCGCGCTCCGACCTGAGCTTCACCGACGACGAGCGCGAGCTGCGCGACCGCTCCTGGTCCATCGTCATGCCGAACGGGCCGAAGCCCGATTACGAGCGGGCGCTGGTGGAACTGCGCCGCACGCGCATCCTGCCCGCCCATTGGACCCAGCTCGACCGCACGACCTACGCCATCCGCCTGTCCTCGGAGCCGCACGCCTCCTCGACCAGCCGTTATCTGCGCCTGCGCGACGACATCGAAAAGGACCGGGCCAGCATCCCCGGCTTCTTCATGCTCGCCCAGCAGGTCATCGACATGGACGCCATCCGCGAGCGCACGCTGGACGCCATGGCGGTGGTGTCCCCGCGCGAGCGCGAGAACGCCATGGCCCGCATCGCCGAGAACCGCGTGGTGATCTGGTGGACCCATCAGGCGTTCAAGGAGAGGGCGTCCCGTTACGCCTACGCCCTGGAACGCCTGATGATCGAAACGCCCGACCGCGCCGCCATCACGGCGGAGCGCGCTCTGATGGCGCTCCAGCGGGACATCGCGGCGGTCGGCCCCTATCCGTCGGCGGGAGCGACGGTTGCGGTTTCGCAGGGAGCAGTGACGAAATAGCACCGGCGTCATGGGGCCTTACGGCTGACGCCTGGCAATTGGACGGGCCGGGTTTCCCGCCACTGTGGCGCCCGCTGCGACATCGCGCGTGACCACGGCGCCCGAGCCGATGATGGCGTCGTCGCCGATCGTGACGCCGGGCAGGACGAGTGCGCCGCCGCCGATCCAGACATTGCTGCCAATGCGCACGGGGCGCCCGAATTCGAGGCCGGCCCGGCGCTGCTCCGGGTCACGCGGATGGTCGGGCGTCAGGATCTGAACGCCGGGGCCGATCTGGGTGAGATCGCCGATCACAACCTCCACGACATCGAGAACGACGCAGTTGAAGTTGAGGAAAGCGCCTTTGCCGAGGCTGATGTTGCAGCCGTAGTCGCAATGGAACGGAGGACGGACGACAGCGCCTTCGCCAACATGACGGAACAGTTCCACCAACAGGTCGTGGCGCTCTTTTGCCGAGGCCGAGAGCAAGGCGTTGTAGCGCGCCATCCAGTTGCGGGCGCGGGCAGCGTCGGCGGCCAGTTCCGGGTCGTTGGCGGTGTAGAGTTCACCCGCCAGCATCCTGTCCTTTTCGCTGCGCATGGCCGCTCGCTACTGCCCTGCCAGCCCCGTCGGCTGGCAGGTCGCCTGTGCGATCTGGTCGCGCACGCGTCCGCGCTCCGACGGATTGGCGACGGCACCGCGCAGGAGGATGAAGCCCAGGCGCTCCCGGGTTTCGACGCGGGTGCCAACCCCCGCCGGTGTCGGGATCAAGCCTTCGCTGGGATCGACCACGATGGCCTCGACCGCGCCGCCGATGGCCACGCGATCATTGATGACGAAGAAGGGCCGGGCCAGGCGGTCATAGAAGGAGACGGTGAAATAGAAGGGAAGCTCCGGAACCCGGATGGCTGCCGGCCCCATGGAGAGATCATAGATGCAGGCCGCATGAACAAAGGTCGGGTCCAGTCCCGCAAAGCCACCGTCCGCATCGCCGGGGCCGATCTCGATGAATCGTCCGGGCTCGGCGATGCTGGCAATGCGCGAGAAGGCGTCCTGGGTGGCGTTGACCGGGATGGCGAGCAGGGTCACCACATGGGTGATGAGACCAAACAGGGCCCCGGCAGCGATGAACAGCAGCGCGCGGGTCATGGGCAGGCCACCCGCTCGATGGTCGGAAAGGCGATCGAGGATTGCGCGCTGCGCGTCGTCAGCGGCGTATCATAGAGGCGCAGCATGATCCTGAGCGCATCGCCATGGCCCGAGGCGAGCCAGTTGCCGGGCCGCGCGCGGGGGGCGATCGTTATGACGTAGCCGCCGTTTTCCTGTCGGAGAAGTTCCGCGCTGGTGTATGCCTGCCTGCCCGGCTCCGTGTCCGGTCGGGCGCTCGTCTGCAGTGCCACCGTCCAGTAGCGAGCGGGCAGGGTGGAGCCCGAAAGGCGGTAGTCGCAGTCAGGCCGAAGGGGGCGTCCTTCGCTGTCCTCCGACGCGGTGAATTCCAATCCGTCGCCGAGTGCGAGCGGTATGCGTCCACGCCGGGCGATGCTGGCTCGGGCGTAAGGATCGGGTTGCGTGGAGCCGATCGAGGGATAGGCGGCCCAGGACCCGACCTTCACCTCACCGAACATCACGTTTCGGCTGACGGCAAGGCCGGTCAGTCCGAGGCCGATCGCGGCAGCCAGGCCGAAGAACACGAGCAGGTTCAGAAGATAGCGCACTGGATGCTACGGCCGCCCGGCCTGCGCGCCGGAGCCGGGCAGGGACCGCCCCGTGAGCTGCGCCGACGACATGCCGCCGCCCAGGTTGAGTTCGCTGACATGGGGGGAGCGCGCGGTCCTCATGCGGTTGGAGACATCGCGCAGCACATCCGCCGAGCGGCGCGACAATCCGCTGCCCTGCAGCGGGCCAAGATCGGCCTCGACCCGCGCCACGGCCGCTCCTGTGCTGCCCTGGCTGGAGACGCCCGCGATGGGAGTGGGGGTCTCGATGTCGCGATGGGCGAAGGTCATGATCTGCTGCCAGGTCATGGCCGGCAGCGAGCCGCCGGTCATATCGCGCGTGCCGGTGAAGTTGTCGTTGCCATACCAGACGCCACCGACGAAATCGCCGGTGAAGCCGACGAACCATGCGTCGCGGTAGGCCTGGCTGGTGCCGGTCTTGCCGGCTGCGCGGAAACCGCGCGGCAGGATCGCGCGTCGCCCGGTGCCGTTCTCGACGACGTTGACCAGCATGGTGTTTATTTCGGCGACCGTCTTGGCCGGCACGATCTGGGGGGTGGACTGGGAGCCCGCATCATAGCGCCAGACGCGCTCGCCCCGCGCGGTCCAGACCTCCAGCACGGTGTGCGGCACGTTGAGGCGACCGCCGTTGGCCAGTGTGCCATAGCCGGAGGTCATGTCCATGACGGTGACCTCGGACACGCCGAGGGCGATCGCCTGGATCGGCCGGAGTGGGGTGCGTATGCCCATGCTCTGCGCCATGTCCATGACAGTGTCACGGCCGATCGCCTGCGCCAGCTGGACGGGAATGGTGTTGATGGATCTCGTCAGCGCGGTCGTCAGGGTGACGCGCCCCGCATAGGAGCGGCCGTAGTTCTGCGGCGACCAGCGCCCCAGCGTGATCGGCCGGTCGACGACGATGCTGTCCGGCGCGAAGCCGTGCATCAGCGCGGCGGTATAGACGAAGGTCTTGAAGGATGATCCGGGCTGGCGCTGCGCCGAAGTGGCCCGGTTGAACTGGCTGGCCGAATAGTCGCGCCCGCCGACCATGGCGCGCACCAGGCCCGACGGCTCCATGATGACCGTCGCCGCCTGGCCGACGCCGTACCGCTGGCCGTATTGGCGCAGCATGGATTCGACCGTGGCTTCCGCGTGGCTTTGCAACGGGCTGTCGAGCGCGGTGCGGATCACCAGAGTGCGCTCGGAGCCGAAGGCGCCTTCCTGGGCCATGCGGTTGACCTCGGAGAAGGCCCAGTCGAGGAAGTAATCCGGGCTGGCGCCACGGGCGCGCGCCACCGGTGTCGCCGGGTTGGTCCGCGCGGCATGGACCTGGCCCTCGGTCATGAATCCGCCGTCGACCATGTTGGTCAGCACCTGGTTGGCGCGGGCGCGCGAGGCGGCGATGTCCACATGGGGAGCATATTTCGTCGGCGCCTTGAACATGCCGGCAAGCATGGCCGATTCCGCCAGCGTCACATCGCGCGCGGATTTGCCGAAGTAATACTGGGAGGCCGCCTCCACGCCGAAGGCCCCGCCGCCCAGATAGGCACGGTCGAGGTAGAGCTTCAGGATTTCGGACTTGCTCAGGTTGGCTTCCAGCCAGAAGGCCAGGAACAGCTCCTTGATCTTGCGCTCCAGCGTGCGTTCGTTGGTCAGGAACAGGTTCTTCGCCAATTGCTGGGTGATCGACGACCCACCCTGGACGACGCCGTTGGCGCGGGCGTTTTCGGCCATGGCGCGGATGGTTCCGCCGATGTCGATGCCGAAGTGGCTCCAGAACCGCCGGTCCTCGGTCGCCAGGGTGGCGGAGATCAGGTGGTCGGGCAGCTCCTTCAGGGGAACCGCGTCCGATTGCAGGATTCCGCGCTTGCCGATTTCCTTGCCGTTACGGTCGAGGAAGGTGACCGCGAGGTCTGCTTTTGCAAGGAAATCGTCGGTGGTGACGCGGAAGGCCGGCTGGGCCAGGGCGAGCATGGCGAAAGCGCCCAGCACACCCCAGGTAAAGCCCTCGGAACCGGCCTCGAAGAACCATCGTTTCCAGCCACGGACGCGGAAGCGATCGAAACTGTCGCGCACCCCTTCCCAGCCGGAGAACAATCGCAGCCAGACATCGTAGACGGTGGAATCGATCCATGCGTCGGCCGCAAGAAGCCGCCGCTTCAGCCGCCCGGACCGCATCTTGAACAAACCGCCGCCCACCCGAAGCTCCGTATCGCACGAGACACGGGACCCCATCCCGTGCTTAGTACCCGCGATCCACTGTCATCGCGCGGCGCGGGCGCGCGCGCAAGGGCCGCCGATCATCTTTAGGGGATATTAACCATGTCGTTCTGGCGCGAAAAGCCACTGGAGGCCATGAGCGTCGAAGAATGGGAGAGCCTTTGCGACGGCTGCGGCCGATGCTGCCTCGTGAAGCTGGAGGACGAGGATACGGGCAAGATCCATTTCACCTCGGTCGGCTGCACGCTGCTGGACGGGGCGACCTGCGCCTGCCGGGATTATCCCAACCGCTCCGACAAGGTGCCCGACTGCGTGCGCCTGACCCCGCAGGTGGTGCGTGAACTGGGCTGGCTGCCGGTGACCTGCGCCTACCGGCTGGTGGCCGAGGGCAAGGACCTGGCCTGGTGGCACCCGCTTGTGTCCGGCGATCCGGAAACCGTGCATCGGGCGGGCGTCTCGGTGCGGGACCGGGTCGACGCCTCCGAGGATGATGTCCCCATGGTGGACCTGGTGGACTACATCACGCAGTGGCCCGCGAAATGGCCGAAGCGGGCACGGTGACGCGCCGCGCCGAACGAAGGAAAAATATCCTTTAGCGCGCCGTGCGGTAAAACAGCGGTCAAGCGTGCGCCTCGCGAAAGCTCAAGAGTATGAGCTTTCTTAAGCATTGCTCGGAAAGAGGCTGGCGACGGAAGGCGGCGTGTCATGGCGATGTCGTGGATTTTTTAGGAAAAAAAGCATTGACAGCGTTACGCTGGTTCGCTATGGTTTCATCACTCTCCACACATGCGGATATTTTCAGGCAGCGGAAGATGCAATCTCAGGTAGATAATTTCCCGCGAGTGACGTGAGAAAAATAGCCGGCACTGTCTGATAAATGCACTGATATTTTGCAACCTTAAATAGTGCATTAGTTTTCAGCACAGGCGGATCGACTCGAAAAAACCCATAGTTGTATGCGAGTTGCAACAGTTTCCTATGATTTTACTTTAGGAAAATAGTCCTTGACAAACGTAACGGTCTATCGTTAACATCTCGTTAGTCTCAAGAAATGTGAACCCTGTCCTGTGGCTTTCCGCCATGCGTATCCGTTTCGAGGTGAAGACTCATGCCCATGCAGCGCATCCACATCGACGAGAAGACCGTCACGAAAGCCCGTCATCTTTATGAGAACACCAAGGTTCCGGTGATCGAAATCGCCGACATGATGAAAGTATCGGAACGCACCCTGCACAAAAGACGCTCCGAATGGGGCTGGCGCAGGAGGGTGGACTGCGCCGCCGAACTGAAGGCGCGGATCGCGGTGGCCGCCGCACTGGCTCTTCCGGACCCCGCGCCGGTCTTCGATCTTCCGCCCGTCGGCGATGCCGCGCCTTCGATCGAACGGCTCATGGAAACCCAAGATGAGCCCCAGGCGGAGAAGACGGAGCGCTTCGACGTGGTCAAGCGCATCCGCGGCACCATCGAGCGCGAGGTCGTGGCGGTGGAGCTGGTGTTGCGCCGGATACCCTCCGGCCTGGTCCGTTCGGAGGCCGGCGAGCGCGCCGCCCGCACGCTGGCCACGCTGGTGCGCACCCTCAACGAACTCAAGCGGCTCGAAGCCGGAGACAGCGATGGCCAAGAGGACGACTGCCCGCGCGACATCGGAGCCCTGCGCGCGGCGCTTGCGGACAAGCTTGAGCGGCTTAAGCGTGAAGTCGAGGGAAAGCCTCCTCTCAAGTCTCACCCCCGCCGAGATCGCCGCCCTCGCTGAGGACTGGCACGTCTGGGCGCGCGACGAACAGCTGCCGCCCGACAAGGCGCAAGGCGGCGGCGACTGGACGCTCTGGCTGTTCCTCGGAGGTCGCGGCGCGGGCAAGACCCGTGCCGGGGCCGAATGGGTGAGGGGGCTGGCGCTCGGCCGCCCGCCCTTCGCCGACAGGCCCGTTGAGCGCATCGCGCTCGTCGGCGAGACGGCGGCGGACGTGCGCGAGGTCATGGTCGAGGGCGCCTCGGGCATCCTGAGCGTCCACGGCCGCCACGAGCGGCCCGAATGGAGCCCGACGCGCAAGCGTCTGGAATGGAGGAACGGCGCCATCGCGCAGGCCTTTTCCGCCGAGGACCCCGAAGGCCTGCGCGGCCCGCAGTTCGGCGCCGCCTGGTCGGACGAACTCGCCAAATGGCGGCATCTTGAGGAGACCTGGGACATGCTGCAATTCGGACTGAGGCTGGGTCTGAAGCCCCGCCAGATGGCGACCACCACGCCCAAGCCGCTCGGCCTGTTGAAGAAATTGCTGGCCGATCCGGCGAGCGCGGTGACCCGCGCCGCCACCCACGCCAACGCCCACAATCTGGCCCCCACCTTCCTCGAAGCCATCGTCGGCAAATACGCCGGCACCCGGCTGGGGCGGCAGGAACTGGACGGCGAGATCGTCGAGGACCGCCCCGACGCGCTCTGGTCGCGCGACCTGATGGAGGCCGTCCGGCTGGACGCCGCGCCGGAGCTGAAGCGCATCGTGGTGGCGGTCGACCCTCCGGCCGGAGGAAAGCGCGGCGACGCCTGCGGCATCGTCGTGGCGGGCCTCGGGTCCGACGGCCACGGCTATGTGCTGGAGGACGCGACGGTGGACACGGGCCGCCCGGACATCTGGGCGGCGAAGGCGGTGGCGGCCTGGCGGGCGCATGGCGCCGACGCGTTGGTGGCCGAGGCCAACCAGGGCGGCGAGATGGTCAGGAGCGTGATCGCGCAGGCCGACCCGCAGATTCCGGTGACGCTGGTCCACGCCACGCGCGGAAAATGGCTGCGCGCCGAGCCGGTGGCGCAGCTCTATGCGCAGGGCCGCGTGAAGCATGTGGGGCCGCATCCCGGCCTTGAGGACCAGATGTGCG
>JBEBSP010000043.1:0-17396 GCA_040394255.1 Agaricicola taiwanensis
CCTGCTATGAAGTCTTTCCGCTTGGCTATGTACATTCAATCTCTGCCTCTCAAGTATTCATTGGGTTTTCTGGGGTGATCAGAGCACCTGCAATGAAACGGGCTTCAGCCTTGCATCCAGGAAGCGCCTTGACGGCGTACGGATGGGGCGTGCCATCGTGCCAAAGCGTTTCATCAAAAGTGGACGCCGGTTTGGCATCGAGAGAACGCATCAAGAGCATGCCCGGTGATCTGTTTTCGCCGAGTATGCTCTAGAAGCGCTACTTATCGCTCTTCATCAGATGAGCGTATGTCTTCAGGACATCGTACCCGGCTTCCATGATCTCGGTCGTCTTCTCGGGGCCGTACCAAAGATTCTGCAAATGCCGGCTTGTCTTCACATGCTCTATGTATTCAGCGCTCTGAAGAATATCCTTGTAGGTTGAGATAATCTTCTCGTAACGCTCCGGATACTCCGTGGCGAATTTTGGATGAGTGGCGACGCCCTGATAAACTTGAACCCCGATCACCGACTCCGGCATCAAGGGAAGGTTTTCCTTTGCCAGGACATCGTTGATCATCGGAACGTGTTCATAGCCGGGGATCGGTTCCGGTGCGATTTGCGCCACGAAATGTGAGAATTCGGCGATGTCGTCTAAGGCGTTGGTGGAGGCAAGCGTGAAATCGACCTGCCCGGCTGACATGGCCAGCCGCGATTGCGCTCCGCCGCCGCCATAGGTGGCCAGCTTGATGGCATCCTGCTTCAGATTGAGCGTGTGCAGCAGCATCACGGTTGCGAAATGCCCGCCGGAATTCAGATTTTGTCCAGATGAAACCTTGCCAGGTTGCTTGATGATATCCTGAACAAGCTTTCCGAACGTATCGTAGCCGCTCTTTTTAGATGTCGCCACCATGAAACCATGGCGTGTCTGAGCATTGATGAACTTGAAATCCTTTATGCCGTAGCCACCGTCCGCAAACAGCATTGTGTTGATGAGATTAGGCATCATGGTCGTGACGAGTAAGTTATAGCCATCGTGCGGCGCATCGAGAAACGCGCGATGCCCTATGACGCTTCCGCCACCGGGTTTGTTGATGACGGTGACGGGAACATTCAGCCGGTCCTGCATGAACTTGGCGAAGGAGCGGCTTAAAAGATCGGTGCCTGCGCCGGGAGAGAACGGCACGATCACCTGTATGGGCTTGTTCGGGTAATCATCCGCGCGCAGTCTATTAATCGAAAACAGCGGAGCCGCACCCGCCAGCATCGCGGTGAATGTTCTGCGATTCAGCATGTACCTTGAACCAGTCATAATCATCCTCCGGGTTTGTTGTTTTTACTTATGATTATCAGTCTGCGATCAATCGTAGCGCGCGGCGCGCGCATTCAACAATTTATAGATAAGTTGAAGTCACGGTATATAATTATAGCGACAGTATATATCCACTCTTTGGCATTCAATTGATTATAATTGACGTCTGCGTTGAGCTGATATGAACACTGGCCGTCACTTCTTCATACCAAGTGACGGCTTGATCGCCCTGCTGATCCGTGAACCACGGATTCATGCAATCTCCAGGCTGTCAGCCTGATTGACGATACCCCCCGCGATGAGATCGTCGATTTCGGCCTGTGACAGACCGGCCTCCCGCAATATCTCGCGTGTATGCTCGCCAAGGCGGGGTGCGGGAGAGCCGAAGGTGTCATCCTCTCCGAGCCAGCGGCTCGGCCGACGCATCTGGACGATGTCTCCCTCGGTTGGGTGCGGTACGGAAGCGAAGAACCCGACCTGGTTCAGGTGCGGATCATCGAGCACCGATTCCGGCGTGTGCATCGGCGCCGTCGGGATGTCCGCCGCATTGAGCTGCTTCATCCAGTCGCCGGTGGACCGCTTTTCGAGTTCCGTAGCTACGAGAGCATAGAGCGCGGCGATATTCTTGGTCCTTTCGCCCAGCGTCGCGAAACGGGGATCCGTGTGGAACATCTCTCCCTTTCCGATTATTTCCAGAAAAGCCTTCCAGTGGGCATTGGTGTAGATCACCGCACAAATGTAACCGTCGCTGGTCTTGTAGGGACGGCGGTGCGGTGCCAGCAGGCGTTGGTAGCCGGCGTCACCGATCGGCGGCTGAAACGTCATGCCTCCCAGATGATCGCTCATGACGAAGTCGACCACGGTTTCGAACATCGGTACTTCGACCGCGCCGCCGACGCCGGTTCGGTCACGCCGCACCAGAGCAGCCAGGATGGCATTGCTGAGTGCAAGCGCCGTCACCCTGTCCGCCAACACGATGGGCGCGTAGCGAGGCTCATCAGTGCCGGAGGCACGGGCGGCGAGCGCCGGAACACCGGCGAGCCCCTGGATGAGATCGTCATAGGCCGGACGGGACTCATAGCTGCCACCCGCGCCGAAACCATTTGCCACAGCATAGACGAGGTCCGGCTTGATACGCGAAAGAGTGGCGTAATCGAGCTGAAGTTTGGCGAGTGCCCGCACGCGCATGTTGGACACGAACACATCGGCAGTTTCGATGAGCCTGTGAAGGATCGACCTGCCGGCCGGCGTCTTAAGATCGATAACGGCGCTGCGCTTGCTGCGGTTGGCATGCAGGTAGAGATATCCCATGCCCGGATTGCGCATGGGCCCGACGGCCCGCATGCTGTCTCCCTCCGGAGACTCGATCTTCACGACGTCGGCGCCGAGTTGTGCAAGCTGCAACGTAGCATAGGGGCCCATCATCACCGTCGTGAGATCCACGATACGTATGCCTTCCAGAACTCTGCTGGACGTCTTGTTGCCGCTCATGTCGGTCTCCTTCGTTATCGGCATCATCGGCCGCGGAAATGGGCTGGGCGCTTTTCAGCAAATGCCTTGCGGCCTTCCGCGCGGTCTTCCGTGTCGCGCAGCAGGCCCCAGGCAAGCTCAGTCATTTGCATCGCCTGCGAGGAGCGCATGCCATCGGCATTGGATGCGAGCATCTTGGTCATCTGCAGGGCCAGGGGTCCGTTGGCCGCGATCCGTTCGGCCAGCTTGCGGACCTCCTGCCGGAACACCTCCGGTTGGAAGATGTCGCTGGCCAGGCCCAGGTTATGGGCATGGTCGGCAGTAATTCGATTGCCTGTGAGCAGCATCCGCATGGCCACGGCACGCGGCACGGACCGCAGCAGATTGTGAACGCCGCCGCCGCCGGGTAGGCTGCCAACCACCACCTCCGGCAGTCCGAACGAGGCCGTGCTCGATGCGACCAGGAGGTCGCATTGCAGTGCCAGTTCGAGACCACCGCCCAGGCAGTAACCGTTCACTGCGGCGATGACCGGCTTGCGGATCGCCAACGGGCTAAGGTCAAACAGCCGGATATAGAGTCCCTTGGCGCTTGCCTCATCCAGCCCGTATCCGAAGGCTTCCGCGACACCGGCGTCCCCATCGGATCGACGGCTCAGATCAGCGCCGACGCAGAAAGACTTTTCGCCTGCGCCGGTGAGGACGATGACGAGGGTCTGCGAATCCTCGGACGCTTCCGCGAGACGACTCCGCAGTTCTTGAAGATGGTCGGGATCGAGGGCGTTCAGCTTGTCCGGCCGATCAATGACGATGGTAGCGATCCTGCTGTCTCGGGACGATGCAATGGGCACTGTTCAATGCCTCCTCAGACGCTTGGGCTGGACAGCGAACGGCCGCCGCAGACATAGAGCAGTTGCCCCGTTACGTAAGCGGCTCCGCGTCCGGCGAAGAACAAGGCGGCCTCGGCAATATCTTCTGGCGTGCCGATCCGCTGCATTGGAACGCTTTTACGGAGCCGCTCCTTCACCACGTCGGTGAAACCCCGGAACATGGGTGTATCCACGATGCCTGGCGCGAGGGCGTTGACGGTTATGCCGCTGCCGGCCAACTCGATGGCGAGACTGCGGGTCAGGCTGACGACGCCGCCTTTTGAAGCGGAATAGTTGCTCTGGCCGAAACCACCAAGCCACGCGCGGGAGGATACATTGACGATCCGCCCGAAGCCGCGCTCGATCATGCCGGGGACGATGGTCCGGCACATCAGGAACTGAGATTTGAGGTTGGCTGCGATGACGTCATCCCAATCTGCCTCGCTCATCCTGACCAGGCGGCGATCGCGGACGATGCCGGCATTGTTGATGAGAATGTCGATCCGGCCGAACGTCTCCGTCACTTGGCTCACCGCGCTCTCGACGTCAGCCATGCGTGTCAGGTCGGCGGCAGCGGTGACCGCACCGTGGATATCCGCCTGCTCGAGCTTCGCAGTCGCCGCTGCGAGCGCGGTCGTATCGCGATCGACAAGTGCGACCCTGTATCCGCGCTGTCCGAAGGCGAGGCCCATCCCGAGGCCGACACCTCCAGCGCCCCCTGTGATGAGGACGACATCCCCGTCAGATGTGGTCATGATCTAAACTCCCAGCACATGGACGGAGGATGCGGCATGATCCACGCCGGCGATGCCGCCCCCGGTGCATTGGGTGAGACCGATGCGAGCGCCTTCGGTCTGCCGGCCGGCTGCACGTCCCTGCAGGTGCCAGGCGACCTCCACCATTTGCGCGACGCCCGTGGCGCCGAGCGGATGACCCTTGGCCAGGAGCCCTCCGCTGGGATTGACCGGAACACGCCCGCCGATCGTTGTATCGCCGCGCATCAACATATCCGCGCCTGCACCGTGTTCGGCGAGCCCGAGCGCTTCATAATAGAGCAACTCGGCAATGGTGAACGCATCATGCAACTCGACGACATTGACATCGGCGGGCGAGACTCCTGCTTCTTCATAGGCAAGTCTCGCCGTCCGCGCCGTGATCTCGGCGTCGAGGATATCATCGCAACCCAGCTCCTGTTTCCCGGACTGGACTGCGGAACCCATGATCCGCACCGGCTTCTGTCCCGAAGTCGGCCGCTTCACGCTCAGGACCACCGCAGCCGCGCCGTCGACCATTGAAGGGCAGCATTGCAGCAGGGTAAGCGGCTCGGCGACCGGCCGGGAGGCGAGCACATCTTCCAGAGTGACGGGCTGCCGCTGCTGAGCATAGGGATTAAGTGCGCCATGGCTGCGATTCTTGACGGCAATCCGCGCCAGTATGCCGGGGTCAAGACCCCGCTCGTGGAGATAACGCATCCCGCGCATGGCATAGACGGAGGGCAGTGTCATACCCTGCGAGCCGTAAAGCTCCGTCTTGTAATCGTTGCGTTGAAGGGGGATCGCCCCGCCGCCCAGCGCTGTCAACTGCTCGACGCCGAGAATCAGGACCGTATCGTAGATCCCGGCGATTAGGGCGTGCCGGGCCAGATGAACCGCCGTGGCGCCACTCGCGCAGGCATTTTCGACATTGTAGAGGGCCGGTCCACCGACTCCCAGATCCCGCGTCAGGACCTGTCCCAGGATCATGCCGCCATAGACGTTTGCGCAATAGAAGGCCTGGATGATGCTCGGCGCGATATCTGCATCCGTCAAGGCGCCCAGCACCGCCTCCTGTGCGAGATCCTGCATGGATCGATCTTCGTGACGCGCAAACCGCGTCATCGCGGCACCGGTAATGTAAACATCACGCATGATCGTTATCCGCATGAGAAATGAAGTAATAGCTCATACCATTACTAGCATTGTGCTTGGTGATGACGGCGAGCTTCATACCGATTGCCGGTGTCATGTTCGGGCGCATTTCCAGCCTGCCGAGTAGCCGCGCATCTTCGGGAAAGTCCGCATAAACAAGTATAAATGGCGTCAATCCACTCTTCGGATTGGGATGTATTATTGTATAGCTGTACAAAATCGCCGACATCGACAGTGTTATATCGTCATATTGCGCTGCCGCAGGAAGCTTCTCAGGAATGCGAGGGAACACGGCTTTGCCGCTTGTGCGGTGCCGTGAGGCTGTCAGCGCTTCAGAGCTTTCCGGGTATTGGACTTGCGCGGGCGACGGATCGACCATTCCAACCATGACTTTGGTACCCTTAGACTATTTTGATCCGGTCTAGACTACGTCGGACGTGTGTCGGACTCAGCACGAGAATTTTTCATGCAACTGTTGAGCGGTGAACGACGCCATGACTCTAGGTCTCGCGTTGACCGAAAGTGAACAATAGCGACAGCAAATCTCATTCGACACCGCCTGCTTCATCTATATGATATGCATATCTAATATCAACTGTGATGCGATTTGTCCTAATATTACTACAATGTACTATATAAATGATATTTGTTGTGTAGTTATGCCTCATGCAGGGAGAAATACAGAATGGTGACTTTAGCGGCCAATGCAGCACTTGCCGTGAGCGAGCAACCTAGCCTCGAACAGTGTCTTGTGAGTTACGCGCTCGACCTGACCTGGAGCGATCTGTCGGAACAGGCCGTACGGCAGGCTAAGCGACGCCTCATCGATACTGTCGGTGGTGGCATTGCTGCCTATGCTGCTCCTCCCAGCACCATGGCTCGGCGTCTTGCCCAACCGGTATCCGACGGACCGACTGCCCGAGTGTGGGGCAGTCTGGTTGCCACGACGCCCGAGGCCGCCGCCTTCGCCAACGGCACCATGCTGCGCTATCTGGATTTCAACGACACTTACCGCGCGAAGGATGGCAGCCATCCGTCCGATAACATCGGCGCCATTCTTGCTGTCGCTGAGATGGTTGGCGCCAGTGGGCGCGACACCTTGCTGGCTCTTATCATCTCCTATGAAATCCAATGCCGTTTCGTCGATGTGGTCCCGTTTAACGACATGGGTTGGGACCAACCGATCCCGGTCGTGATCGCCGGCGCGCTGGCTACCGGCCGCCTCATGGGCCTTGATCATGAGCAAATGCGCCATGCGTTGGCTTTGGCCGTCGTCGCCAATGTCTGCACCTATCAGACCCGGGCGGGCGAGTTGTCCATGTGGAAGGGCTGCGCTGCCGCCAATGGATCAAGGCAGGCCGTTTTCGCCGCGCGTCTCGCGGCCGAGGGCATGACCGGTCCCACCGATCCGTTCGACGGCGTGTTCGGGCTGTGGAAGCAGACAGTCGGAAAGGCCTACGAACTGCCGCCGCTGGCAAGGGGCAATGCGATCTTCGCCGTGCAGCAGTCGAACATCAAAATGTATCCGGTGCGCGATTCCTGTCAGCTTCCGGTGAGGACAGCCAAGGCGCTGCGGGAGAAGGTCTCGGCGGGGGACATTGCCTCGCTGAAGATCACCACCTACCGCTCGGCCCATAAGGGAGCGGTGGCCGACCCAGAATTGTGGGCGCCGAAAACCCGCGAGACAGCGGATCACTCCATGCTTGTTTCCGTGGCGTCAGCCCTCATCGACGGTGATGTCACGCCGGCAACCTTCGAACGCGAACGCTTCCTGGATAAGGACATCCTGGACCTGATCGGCCGCACTACCGTGGAGATCAGCGACGACTTCACGGCCCAAGTGCCGGCGCGGCGGAACTGCCATATCGAAGCCGTCGATCTTCAGGGGCGCAGCCACGTGTCCCATATGACCCTCACCGGCGACGAGATCGAGCAGGGACCATCCGACGCGGACATCGAACGCAAGTTCCTGTCGCTCACCCGCGCGCTGCTTCCCGGGAAGGCGCAAGAACGACTGTTGGATGCTCTGCGATCCATCGAAAGCTGCAGAAATGTCAGCGAAATCATCTCCCTCACCCGCATCTGAGCGCTCTGCGCGAAACCGGGCGGACGCCTTATCCCCTCAAGCAATGGCCCTATGACATCATGAGTGATTCCGCAGTTCCATCGTGGTTGCCCGAGCATCTCGTCATCCGGGGGCAGGATCTTCTCCCCGGAATCGCGGTTGCGCTGGCTTTGGCAATGGTGTCGGTCGCCGCCTCGGTTCAGTTTGGGGAGTATTTCACGCTCCCGGCCATGCTCGTTGCCCTCCTGATCGGCATGATGCTCAATCCGGTCGCGCAGACCCCGGCGCTCCAGCCGGGACTGACGTTTTGCGTCAAGAGGCTTCTCCGCATCGCAGTCGCTCTGCTCGGTGTGAGGATCGCCTTGTCCGATATCGGGGCGCTGGGATTCAGCGCCGCGATACTCATCATGGTCTCGATGTCCGTTACGGTTGGCGCGGCGATTCTGTTGACACGCGCCTTCGGCCAGAGCGGGCCTTACGGCGCACTTGCGGGCGTCGCGACCGCAGTGTGCGGCGCTTCCGCCGCTCTCGCCACGGCCACGGTTCTTCCGGCCTATAAGAACAAGCAGGCGGATACGGCCTTCGTCATCGTGGCCGTGAATGCGCTGTCCACCGTAGCCATGCTGCTCTATCCGGTGGTTTGCGTCTGGTTGGACTTTGACGAACGTGCCACTGGGCTGCTCCTGGGCGGCACGATCCATGACGTCGCCCAGGTGGTCGGCTCCGGCTACTCGGTGTCGGACAATGTCGGCGACAGCGCGGTCATCGTGAAGATGTTCAGGGTGTTTCTTCTCCTGCCCGTTGTGCTGGTGGTGGGATATGCTTTTGCACGACGCGGTGCGGACGTGTCTGCGAAAGCGGTACCGGTGCCGGTCTTTGCAATCGCCTTCGTAGGTTTGTGCATCCTCAACAGCATTCTCATGACGGCTCCCGGATTGAGCGGCATTTATGGACCTGTCAAGGCGGTGCTGGTCTGGGCCGCGACCTGGGGATTGCTGGTGGCGATCGCCGCGCTCGGATTGGGCACATCTGTTTCCGCCATACGGCAGCTTGGATGGCGCCATATGGTTATTGTCGTCGCGACCACACTGGTCATCCTGCTGTGCGTGACTCTCGGTCTGCTTGCCGGTGCCTGAGGCGTGAACAGAATACAACCAAGGACAGCCCATGCCTTTGGCACTCGACATCTCGGAATGCATCCACGCCCTAAACTACGACGACATCCCCGATGAGGCGGTGGCCTGGACCAGGTCTGCTTTTCTCGACACCATCGGCGTGACGCTGGCGGGATCAACGGAAGACGCCGTCCGGCTGCTGCTGGCGACCGACGGTATCGGCACGGCACCGGGCAACAGCGTGATCCTGGGCCACGGCCGCCGGACAAGCTGTCTCGATGCGGCGCTCATCAACGGAACCGCGTCCCATGCGCTTGATTACGATGATGTGTGCAACGTCCTGGGTGGTCACCCGTCAGTCAATCTGGTGACCCCGCTCATGGCTCTCTGCGCGGATGTTCCAGCCAGCGGCAGAGACATGATTCTCGCTTATGTTGCCGGCTTTGAAACCCAATGTCGCATCGCGCGAGCTGTTCATCACCACCACTACGACAAGGGCTGGCATCCGACCAGCACGCTGGGCATCTTCGGCACCGTAGCCGCAGCAGCGCGGCTTGTGCAGCTTGATGTTTCGAAGACGGCCGTGGCCTTGTCGCTCGCAGCGTCAATGGCGTCGGGCCTCAAGGCCAACTTCGGCACGATGACCAAACCGCTGCATGTCGGTCATTGCACACGAAACGGTCTGCTCGCGGTCCTCCTGGCAAGGCAGGGTTTCACGGCGAACCAGCAAGCCTTTGAGCATGGTCAGGGCTTCCTGAATGTGTTCAACGGCCGGGGCACCTATGCAGCGGACCTCATATGCGCCGCGTGGGGCCAGCCATTGGAGATCCTCGGAGGCGAACCCGGATGGAAGCCATTTCCGTGTTGCGGCAGCACTCATCCCGCGATCGAAGCCACGCTTCGCATACGCCGGGAGCACTGTGTTGATCCGAAGGAAGTACGCGAAATCACAGTTCTGACCCATGAACGCAGGTTACCACATACCGATAAGCCAAATCCCCAAAGCGGCCTGGATGCCAAATTCAGTCTGCAATACACAGTGGCGCGTGCCCTCTTGGATGGTGCCGTGCAACTTGAGCATTTTGAAGAACCTGCCTATCAGGAGCCGGAGGTAAGGCATCTGACCAAATTGGTGCGACTGGCCATTCATCCGGGCATTGCCAAGGACGCCGCCAACCAGTTCGGCGTTGAAGTCATCGTTGAGACATTGGATGATCGACGCCTGACCTGCGAGATCAATCCCTATCCTCAGCGCGGCCCCGGCGGAAATCCGCTCACTCAGGAAGACGTGAGGTCAAAGTTCATGGACTGCGCACGCCATCATCTGTCGGATCGTGATATCCACGCTGTCATCTCATTTTTTGAAACTTTGGAAGCGGCCTCATCAATGGGGACGGGTTGTGATTTTTTTGATCGAAGTTTGGGCCTTAATTAGGAGCAGAACTAGATTAGCGTGGAATCGCTTTGCGAAGAGTCCGGACCGTGCGCAGAATGACCCGGAAGACGCAAAGTGACTATCCAGGTATCTTGTAGATAATACTCTTGATGCGAAAATTAAACATGATATTACTACGATAGTACGCGAGTGCCATGCGGTCGCCATTCCACAGTTTTTCTGTAGCTCATGATAATTCAAAAGCGTATGCTGCCGTCCAGTATCTTTCAAAGTAAAGACTTTAAGAAGAGCGCGGTCTTTTGCTTGCCAAGATTGGGGTCGAGAGTTCGAATCCCTTCTCCCGCTCCAGATTCCTACATGCCAAAAAGCCTCGGTTTCCCGGGGCTTTTGCCGTTTTTAGCGGGTGAAATCGCGGTTGGCGGAAGCGGCTCAGAAGGCATCGGTTACCGCTCGATCACCAAATCAGGATATCGGCGGAACATGAAATCGCGGTGTCGCGAAAGTGGAGCGGGGCACACGCCGCTATGATAAATGTTGATCTTGCTTAGTTAGATCCAGTTGTAAATCTTGTATTCAACGCAGCAGCACGGGCGGTATTGTGGTTCATGAACCGCTGGGTGCCGGGTTGGAATTTTGGATCGCAGGCCGCTGCGACGACATTGCTTTCTAAGTGTCCTTGCACCGGCCTTTGCGCCTTGCCTAACAGCTCCCAGGAATCGTCGAAGCGGCCATTTCTATAGCCTTCGCGCAATTGCGCGCGCACGGTGTTCGCGGCGCAGTCGACCCGCATGCGGGTCGCCCAGGTATCGTAGGGCGCCCTCCCGTCAACCTTGCGCGTCTTCTGGCTGAACTCCCAGATCCAGATTTCAACAGGCTTTATCGGTTGCGCCTTTGGCGCAGAGCCCGCAGCCATGAGGAACGACAGCGCCTTACTGTTTCGGCCGATCACACGCAGCGGACCTCCGAACCGCTCAGCTTCACCTGTGACGTCCGGGGACACAGCTTTCGCTTCTTGTCTGGATGTTTGCGCTGTCATGTTACGCTCGGCAATGATCAGCGAAGCCGCAGAGCGAGCTGTGCGATGGCTCGGAAACATCTCGGCATCCGGCTTGAAGGCCGGATCGCATGCCGCGCCCAGCAGACGCTCAGTCGCGCGCGTCGGCTGGATGGTGTCTTTTGAGTAATCGATTGAATGCACCAGTTTATCGTCCGCATAATACTCCACCGTGAGGCTTTGACGCGTACCTGCTTTGCAATCGACGCGCTGAAGCTTTGCGCTGGTGTCGCCGAGAATCTTTCCATCAACTATCAACGGCTTATCTCGGAATATCCAATCCCACACCTCGACGGGCTGATCCGGCCGCGCTCTCGGAGCAGACCCTTCCGTCATGTAGACGGCAGACGTATTCCTTTCAAATCCGGAACCGGTCAGCCTGAGTGGTTGACGCTTACGAGCGGGTCCCATCTTCGGCGCGGACAAATCTCCGGAAGCCTGCGCTGTCTTTGGCTTGTGAGAAAACAATTCCGTAGTTGCACCGTTAGCAGCAGCAAAATCCGCGTAAGAGCGCCGATCCTCGCCAAGTTCCGAATCGCAAACTGCTTGTAGGAATGCTGCGGCGACCGTACCTTTCTTGGCCTGAAGTCGGGTCTGCTCCAACCTAGGCGTCGCCTTGAGAAAGCGCCCCTTCAGAAACATCTCATTCTTCAATTGTTCTATCGTGGATGCGGTACAATCAACCCGGACGCGGGTTGCATCCGCGTCGAAGCGAACCTTGTCGATCTGGCGAGCCTCGCTGTGGAATGTCCACATCCAGCGCTCGACGGGTTCGTCGGGACGAACGTCCGGAAGAGATCCCGCCACCATATAAACCACCGAACCAGATTGACCCTTTGCAAAGATGCGCAACGGACCTCCATCCCTCAGCGCTTCGCTGGTTCCATCATGAGGCAGGGAGGCCAGTCCGGCCTTATTTCGGAAATGACCAGCGGCTCCTGAACGTGCCGCTCGCAAGTCCGCAAAAATCTGGGCCTTGGGTTCGAAATCGGGGTCGCACGCCGCCCCCATCAGCAGCTTATCCGTGGCAGAGTCTGCGCTCTTGGGAGCAGCTGCCTCATGACTGGTGTCGATGAGTTCGCCTTTCAGATAGTATTCAACTGTCACTTCCTGCAAGTTGCTGGTCAAGCAGTTAACCAGATACCTGGTTGCCGAAGTGTCGGGAAGATCGTCTTCTTTGTCCATCTCGGGCAGGAAAACCCACGACCATAGCTCTATGGGCTTGTCCGGACGTTCCGCCGGCGCGGCACCTTCTGCCATAAGAATGATTTCCTCGAATGCCCGGATCACTCTGAACGGTCCACGAACTTGCGATGGATCCTCGGCATTCGCCGGCTGGGCCTTCTCAGCAGACGGCTCCCGGGATGCCTGTTCCGACCTCGCCTTCGATGTCGCACCGAGCGCAATCACTGTGACCGCGAGTGCAGACAGAATCCTTCGCATCCGTCCCTCCACCTGAAATCCGTTCCGCGCAACCCTTTAAGTAAAATCTTTGGCAGTAATGGTCAATCAATCTATCCTGCCAATAAGACATTCCAGAGAAACAGCATACCGAAGTTCGAGCGTCATTCATCGTTGCCGATTACCCGTAAAGGTGATTGATTGAGGAGTTTTTTCGTATAGCATCTCGTCAGAAAATCTCAACGTTCGAATTTTGAATATGATGAGGCGAGTATGAAAACGTTGCTGATGCTACTGCCATGACAGTATTTTGGGCGCTTGTTTTAAGCATGACTATAATAGTTGCTCCGATAGAAAGTGTCGTTGCAGGACAGTTCGACATTAATGAGGGCTACAGCGCCTGCCTGGACAAGCCAGAATACGCAATCGGCGGTTCCATGGCGGGCGACTGCTTCATAGATCAGAGCGCTGAACTCGATCTTGAAATCGAGACCATGCTCGCGCGGGCGGCCAAGAAATATTGCCGAGCGGCTGATCGCGCGGCAATTGCGTCGTCACAATCGGCCTGGATCGACTATCGGGAAGGCTACTGCACGCTCATCGCGAATTCACCCGGCAATACCGGTGCGTGGATCAACGGCGGGGCTTGCCGGCTTGACCTCACGCAAAAGCGCCTTGAAAGTCTGTTTTTCTTGGCCGATCACGCCCATTCCTGGTGCAGGAAAATGCAACTGCTCACATCCGTCAGCCATTTTGGCGACCCGGCCAATCTCGTCCGACGTGATGAGAAGACAGGCGCAGGATGGTCAACCCGCAAGGATGGGGACGGACATTTTCTCGATGTCTTTGGCGGTCAAGATTCAGCCAGCACAAGCATCGATATCACGTCATGCAGATATTGCAGCAGAGGGGCCGACTGCAATGATGGCGTCTTCATGTTTTCGCGTGAAGATAATACCGGCAATATCGACCACAGCGTTGCGCATCTCTGTACTGTGGAATCTGGTGGACCGCGTTTCGATATTGTCGAGTTGACGCCTTCCGCCCCGGTGCGCACCAGCATAGGCGCCGCTCGCCGTATCGCCTGGGTGATCGACGATGGCCGGTTGCGCATCATGGTCGACGAAGATGAAAGCGCGTTGTACTGGCCGAACTCAAAGCCGGACAGACAGTCACATCGTCCGTAGCATTGAGGATGTCGATATGAAGCTGAAATTGTTCAGTTCTGCCTATTTCTGTGTGCGTATGGCTATGGGCCTGAAGCAAGAGCGCCGCGCGTCGTGGCGATAAGTGGACGCAAAAATGGTCGGAATAGGCCGATGAGTGAAACAGTGCCAATAGCTGCTGTCATGCTTGCTTTAGCGACCCTGATGGTTGTTGGCGTCTCCGGCGCATCCTGGGCCGATCAGCCCGCCGCGAGTTGCGTCTACGCGGGCGAAACTATCGCGGCCGAATTGAAATTGAGCCATGCCGGCGAAGGCAGCCTTTCCGGTGTGGTCAACGAGGCGGCGTTCGAATGTCGAATGGCTTTGGTCGACTTCAAGGATTGTCGCCGATGCGCGTCCGTTGTGGACTATATCCTGACATTCGACCGGGGGACTTGCGAGACCAGCCCAGCCAACGCACCTATCGGCCAACTTGCCGGGCGTATTTCACTGCATGTCTTCAGGACGCACGCGGAACTCGGTCTGCTTGCCGAAACACCACGCGTCGACTGTCGAACATATTCCTTCGACGATTGGCCTTCCGGCTCTGGAGGCAGATAGTTCTCCGGTGGGCCTGCAAAAATGTCTGGCGCATGTCAAGCTTGGTCAGCCATTGTTCGGCGGCTTTATTGATGCGGAGTGGAGTCGACCGTGGTGTTGCCGCCCCCGCACTTCGTCGCTTTGTCGACTTATCTGGGGCATGCCGATAAGCTCTATCCATTGGCGTTCGCGCAGATCGCGAAGTTCGACAGATGGTTTGCAGAGCTGAAGAAATCCCGAGGCAAGGGGATAAGGGATGCGGGAATTGAGGCGTTGCGCAAGCAGGTGGTCAAGGTCCGGAAAGCCAGCCGCGAGATCGCCGAAGTTACTCGATGCTAAATGGATCGAGGCGTGGCCAGCCTTAGCATGTGGGATGAACGTGTACAGTCCACACGCACGGAAGGTTTGATGCGGGCGATGTTGAATGTCGGGACGTAACGATAAGTCTGGAGACGCGCGGGGACCGGGGAAGCCCGGTGGCAGCGATCATTATTCTGCACTCCGTCCCGGCGAGGCGAACCGCCCGGCTTCGCTGGATGATTTGCGCGATGCGTTGGAAAGCGGGCAAATTCCATCTGCCGGAAAAAACCACATGGCTGGCTCTACCAGTCCAACTCCGCCCCGGCACAAACGGCACTGGATTGCCGCTTCCTTACTGATCGTGAGCGCCCTGACGATCGGCTATGGTGGTGCCTATGCGTACCAGGGGTCCGCGGCTGGCGAGCCGCAGCAACTGGCGCAGCTCAACCAGCCCGCTGAGCTGGCTCCCGAAGGCGATGCAAAGGCGGGCATGTCAGCCGCGAACGTTCCTTCGGAAGCCGACGCTATACTGCCGAAGCGAGAAGTCATGTCAGGCGAAGGAGATGCGCCACAATTGCCTGCCGCCGACGCATCCCCTTCGCTTCCCCAGCCTGACACGGCATCTGAAAGTAAAAGCGGTCAGAACGCCACCAATGCTGCGGGGAAGGACGCATCCTCTGTCGCAGTTTCGGATGGATCTGACGGATTTGACCCTGATATTGAGGTGCTGGAGAAGCGACTGCGGGAACAGATCGTCGCCATCGAGGCGCAACTCTACCAGGAGGCTGGGGAACAACGGCAGGCTCTGGAAAGCTATTTGGAAGACTGCACGGTCTGTGCGTTCGCCTCGGAGGCCGAGCAAAAACTGGCACGGCTGGATTCGGCTTCGCCAGCGAGTGCAGTCGCGCCCGACGACCCGCTTGCACTCACAGATTTCCGAATCCTAGCCAGCTCGGTTCAGAATGAACTGAAGCGGCTTGGCTGTTATTCGGGAGATGTCGATGGCATCTGGGGGCGTGTAAGCCAACGGGCTGCATCCGATTTCGAAAAACATGCCGCCGAGCAGCTTGCCAGCCTGGAGCCCTCAAGCGGAATGCTGAATCTCCTGCGTTCGCAGACGGGCCGGATCTGCCCTCTAGTCTGCGACGCTCGCCATGAAGTCCGGGGCAACCTGTGTGTGCTCAAAATCTGTCCACGCGGGCAGATTTTGAGCAGTCGGGGAACCTGCAGTGTGCAAAAACAGAACCACCCTACCGCAAGAAAAACACAGCAGAAAAGGCAGCCTTCAAATTGCTTCGTATTCAATGGCGTAAGGGAATGCGATTGAATTCCACATTAGCCGCTAAAGAGGAGAGATGAAAACCATGCGTTTTTTGGTGTCAAAGGCACTCTTCATAGCGCTGGGGATGACACTATTACAGGGTGTCTATGCCAGTGCGGCGGAGAACGGCATATTGCGGCAGTTAGAGGGAAAAAGCGTAGTATATAGATTTACTATGAGCGTAGATGGACGTAACTCTCCAGCGAGAGGGATAGTTTATTTTTCAAAGAATGGAGATATCTTTCATTACGTGAACAAGGACACTGGGAGAAAAATTTTACGAGGTAAATCGATTGGTTCAGATAAAGGTGGATCAACCAAGATATCAAGTAATAAGACATCAATAACGATAACATCCACTCATCATAATAGATACTTTAGTATTGTCACTAAATTAAATGTCAACATGAAGTCATGCAGTAATTCTACTGGATATTCTACCGATGATGCTGACGTAAAGAGATGGCTAAAGGTGCATTCTTTCCAATGCTGGATAGAAAATGGAAGACATAAATTTTAAATAACCTAATAGAAGATGAGACGGGTATGTTTCCGACGGCTGTGCCTGCGTGACGATTTGGTCGCAGAGTACCGAAGACGTGGAGAGCTTGGTCGCTCGCCTGAAGCGGGGAGCAGCGGGCGAAGATGCACAGGACCCTCGATTCCGCCGTGGCGACTGATATCCCGGAACTGCGATGACTTCAGGATCGCGCGGCGGATCATCCGCTTCGTTTGTTCGTCGAGGTATCCATGACCCCCGACGTGGTTTCGCCAGGAGCGATGGGCCTGTGTGCGCCGGTTTTGAAGCGGGCGTCACGCCAGCGGACATCACATATGCTTCGATCTATGACAGCTTCACCATCACCGTCCTGATCCAGCTGGAAGACCTCGGCTTCTGCAGGAAGGGCGAGGGCGGACGTTTCGTCTCCGACGGCAATCTGATCTCCGGGGTTGGGAAACTGCCGTTCAACACGGATGGTGGCGGTCTGTGCAACAACCACCCGGCCAACCGCAGCGGCATTACCAAGGTGATCGAGGCGGTGCGCCAGCTGCGCGGCGAGGTCCATCCTGCGGTGCAGGTGAGGAACTGCGATCTGGCGCTGGCACATGGCACGGGCGCGCTATTGGCCACGCGCCATGGCGCGGCCACCGTCATACTGGGAAGGGAATGATATGGGGAAGGTGCTTACGGCTCCTCTGGTCAATCCGGAATCGGCTCCCTTTTCATGGCGGCGGCGGAGGGACGCTTCCTGCTGCGCTCTGCTGCTGCGCCTGCGGCAAGGCGCACTGGTATCCCCGGGCTCTCTACTGCTCTCACGGGTCACGGAGTTCCGAAATCACGGGCATGTCGTGACCTGGCTTGAACAGATGTCGTTCGTCCACCCGCGAACACGCTTGCCGAGATCCGTCACTTCCACCTCGGCCCAATCGCCCATGCAGGCATGAAGGCGCTCAAGCCTAAGCC
>JBEBSP010000044.1:0-17353 GCA_040394255.1 Agaricicola taiwanensis
CGCCTCCAGCCCGCAGCCGAGCGTGTCGATCAGGCAGTTGCGCGCCGTCTCATAGGCAAGCGGGCTCTTGATCTCGTAATTGAGGGCATAGTCGGCGATGTCGACCAGCACCTGGTCGGGGTCGGGCCGGGCGGCGGAGGGGGTATGGGACGACATGGGTCAGGCGCTCCTGTCTGATGCGGTTGGTTGCCACCGCTTTTTATGCTTCCCCGGCGCCAGCTTATGGCACCGGGGAAGATGGCGATCACTTGGTCTTTAGGCCAAGAATGTCCTTGAGTTCGGCATCCACGTCACGTGCCTTGGAGATGCCCTTCTCGATGGCGTCCGCGGTCTTCTTCGCGCCCTCTTCTCCCACGAAGAAGAAGTGGTTGCCGCCGACGTCAATCGACATGTCCTCGTCGAGGCTCCGTGTCAGCGACAACAGCTTCTTCCACTTTTCCTCGCTCAGGTCGGAAAGCTTGATCTTGTTGGCCCCGACATAACGGGCCATCACGGTGCCGGCGTTGAACAGGGTCCAGTTGGCGCGGTCGGTCAGGCCGTGCCGGGCATCGGCCACATCGTCGCCCTCGAGGATCACCACCAGTGGATAGGCCTCATAGGCGAATGCGCCGTAGTCGGTGGCCTGTGCCTGAAGGTCGACCTCGAATTTGCCGTTACGATAGACCTCGCCATACCCCTGAAGGTTGATCGGAATATCGCCGATGTAGTCGGTCTGGAACACATCGGCCGGAATGATGGTCCGGCCGCCGTTGTCAGCATTGTTCTTTTCGAGCTGTTTCAGCCAGCCGCCATAGATGTTCTTGCGGTCGGCATAGCCCGATTCCGCCATCTTCATCTTGGAAACAAGCGAAATCAGGCCCGGAGTGCCGGGGGTCGCGGCGAAGGAGACCGCGACCTCCATATCCAGTCCTGCCGCCGTTGCGGCGGCATAGGCCGGCTGCACCACCTTGCCGCCCATGCTCCAGGCCAACAGCACGATCTTGTTGGAGAGTCCGTTGTCCTTGATTGTCGCGGCAGCGACCTCGGCAACCTGCTTGCCCCAGTCCTGCGCGGTGAATTCCGGGGTCTTCTTCTCGAAGGCAGCCGTATCGATGGGATAGGACAACCCAAGAAAGCTGTAGCCCTTCTCGCCCACCCAATGGGCGAGGAAATCTTCCGGCTTGGAACCTTCATGGCCGCCATAGGAAATGCGCGCCATGTGGTGGCCGCCGGGCGCAAAAATCACCAGCGGCTTGTCGGCATCGCCCTTCTTGAAATAGGCCACCGCCGGGAACCCGGCGGCGGTGATCGCTTCCTCGCCCTCGTAGAGCTTCGGTTCGGCAAGCGCGGCGCTGGCAAGCACGAGGCTGCCGCCGAGGATGGCTGCGGGTAGGAATTTCATGATGTCTCCTCCTGAGGTTTTTGAATCGTCAGTAGGTCGCGCCGTGTTCGGCGTCGATGGTGCGGGTATCGCCGGTCTCGATCATGGTCCGGGTGGCGTCCACCGAGGCATAGGTCCAGAAAATGCGCATCGGATGGGTATCCGAGGCGTTGAGGAACCGGTGCGGAATGTTGGCCGGAATCCAGGTGGTGTCGTTGGCCCCGAGGCGGTGCTGCACGCCGTCGATCTCGGCGATGGCCTCGCCGTCGAGCACCATCACGCTTTCCTCACAGTTGTGCTGGTGCAGGCCGATCGACGCGCCGGGGTCGAAGGCGGTGATGCCGTTGATGAGGCTGGTCGAGCCGCATTTGCGGGTCACCAGCGGCGTGGTGCGCGCGCCGCCGCCACGGTCGCGCGGCGTCAGTTCGGCCGGACGCAGGATGGCGCCGGTTTTGGCAGTGTCAGTCATCAGTCGCTCCTTCAGCCCCCGCTGGTGAAATGCCGGGGGGCCTCTAGGTCGCGGGGCCGATCCACAGCGTCTTGATGTTGGTGAACTCGCGGATGCCGAACGAGCCGAGCTCGCGCCCGTAGCCGGACCGCTTGATGCCGCCGAACGGCAGGCGCGGGTCGGAGGCGACCATGCCGTTGATGAAGACCGCGCCCGCCTCGATCCGGCGCGCCAGTATCCGCGCCCTCGCCAGATCGCGCGTCCACAGCGCCGAACCGAGACCGAACTCGGTCTGGTTGGCGAGCCGGATGGCCTCGTCGGCGTCCTTCACGCGGATGATCGCGGCCACCGGCCCGAAGGTCTCCTCGCGGAAGGCTGCCATGTCGGGGCTGACATGGTCCAGCACCGTCGGCGGATAGTAGAATCCCGGCCCCTCCAGCGGCGCGCCGCCGGTCAAAAGCTTCGCGCCAGCCGCGATCGAGCGTGTCACCTGTTGGTGAAGCCCCTCGCGCAGGTTGGCGCGAGCCATGGGGCCGATGCCGGTGTCCCGGCTCATGGGATCGCCCACCTTCAACGCCTCGGCATGGCGCACGAAGGCGGCGGTGAAGGCATCCGCCACGCTGTCCTCGACGATGAACCGCTTGGCGTTGACGCAGGACTGGCCGACGTTGATGTAGCGCGCCTTGACCGCGACCTTCGCCGCCGCTTCCACGTCGGCGTCCGCCAGCACGATGAAGGGGTCCGAGCCGCCCAGCTCCAGCACCTGCTTCTTCAGCGCCTTGCCCGCCTGCGAGGCGACGATGGCGCCGACCTCGGTCGAACCCGTCAGCGTCACCGCCGCGATGCGGTCGTCGGCGATCATGCCCGCGATGTGGTCCGGCTCGATCAGCAGCGTCTTGAACAGCCCCTCCGGGCAGCCCGCCTCGCGCATGATCTCCTCGATTGCCAGCGCGCATGCCGGCACGTTGTTGGCGTGCTTGAGGATCGCGCCGTTGCCGGCCGCAAAAGCCGGCGCGACGAAGCGGAACAGCTGCCAGAACGGGTAGTTCCAGGGCATGATCGCCAGCACCACCCCAAGCGGATCGAACACCACGGCGCTTTCCGTGGCGGACGAGGCAACCTGTTCGTCGGCAAGGAATTTCGGCGCGACAGCCGCGTAGAAATCGCAGTTGAGGGCGCATTTCTCGATCTCGGCTTCCGCCTCGGTGAGCGGCTTGCCCATCTCGCGCACGATCATCTCCGCATAGCGCGCCTTGCCGGCGCGCAGCACCCGCGCCATGGCGGTCAGCAGCGTCACGCGCTCGCTTATGGGCTTCTCGCGCCAGACGGCCTGAGCCGTCACGGCGGCGGTCATGGCGGCGTCGACATCGGCGGCGCCGTGCAGTTCGAAGCGGGCGATCTCTTCGCCGGTGGCGGGATTGATCGAGGCAATCATCTTCACTCTCCAGAAACAGGCACCGCGCCGAACCGCTCGCGCCAGGCGGCCAGCCAGCCGAGACCGTCCTCGGTGCGCCCGGCGGGGATGTATTCGAAACCGACGGCATGCCGGTAGCCGGTGCTTTCGAGGGCATCCAGCAAGGGGGCGAAATCGATCGATCCGGTGCCGGGCTCGTGCCGGCCGGGATGGTCCGCGATGTGGATATGGCCGATCCGCTTCGCATGGGCGGTGACGAAGGCGGCGGCATCCTCCCCGTTGGCGCGGGCGTGGAAGGTGTCGACCAGCAGGAGGACATCGTCGCCCCCCGCTTGGGTCGCCGCCTCCAGCGCCCGGTCAAGCCTGGACATATGGTAGCCGGGCACGGCGGCCTCGCTGATCGCCTCGATCAGCACCGAAACCGCCCGGTTCCGGCAGGCCTCGACGGCATGGGCGAGATTGGCGCGATAGGTTCCGGCCACCGCGTCCGCCGCCGTGCCCGGCTCGGGCACGCCGGCCATGGGATGGACGAAGGGGCAGCCGATCGCCTCGGCATAATCCAGCGACCGGGCCAGGCTCTCGCGGAATTCGGCCTCGCGCCCCGGCAAGGCGGCGATGCCTTTTTCACCGCGCGCGGCATCCCCCGTTGCGGCGGCCATCTGCGCGAAGACGAGCCCTTCGTCGCGCAGGATGCGCGCCATGTCCGTGGTCGAAATGGCGAAGGGCTGCGGATGCTCGATGGCGGTGAAGCCGGCCTGCCGCGCCGCGGCGGGCCGGTCCCCCAGGGGAAGCTCGGTGAAGAGATAGCCGATGTGGGCGGACAGAAGCTGGGTCATCACGCCGCCGCCTCGAACGGCGCATCGCGACCCGCCGGAAAGGCGGCGCCGGCCTTGCCGCCTTCCGCCGTCAGGTCGGCGATGACGTTGGCGGTCACCGGAATGCCGGTCCGCAGACGGCGTTGCTCGGTGCGCTGTTCCGGCTCGCCCGGTATCAGGATCTCGTCGACCCCGGCGGCGCGCGGCAGGGCCTTGGCCCGTTCCGTGAAAGCATCCATGCGGTCCTCGAAATCCTCCATCGACATGAACAGGTCCGGTCGAATCGCAAAAAACATGTGCCCTACATTCTGCGGGCCGGAATGGTCGAAATAGAGGCTCTTCACCTCACCGCCGAAATTGGCCCCGGTCAGCACGCCGGACATCAGGTCCATGAGCGTCGCCAGCACCGACCCCTTGACCCCGCCGAACGGCAGGCAGACGCCCTCGAAGGCTCGTCCCGCATCCGTTGTCGGATTTCCCTCGCTGTCGAGCGCGAGGCCGGGCTGGATCGGCTCGCCCCTCATGGCTGCGAGGCGGATCTTGCCGCGCGCGATCACCGTCATCGCCATGTCCATGACATAGGGCGGATGCTTGCCGCCCGGCACGCCCGCCGCGATCGGACTGGCGCCGAGGAAGGTGGTGCGCGCGCCCCACATGGGGATGGCGGGCGAGGAATTGGTGAAGATCATCGAGACGAAACCGGCCTCGATGGCCTGGAGCGCATAGAGCGCGCCCATGCCGAAATGGGTGCTGTTCCTCACGCCCACGAGCCCGATCCCGCACTCGCGCGCGAGCTGGATGGCCTCGTCCATGGCCCGGTGCGAGGCGAGGAAACCCATGCCGTTGTCGGCATCCACCTCGGCCACCGCACCGGCGACGCGCTTCACCGTGATGTTGGGCCGTGGATTGACCAGCCCGCGCGACAGCCGCTCCAGATACATCGGGATGCGCGACACGCCGTGGCTGTCGATGCCGCGCAGGTTGGCCTTGACGAGATCGGCGGCGACCACGGCGGCATCCTCCGGCAAGAGCCCCGCGTGGCGGAACAGGGCCTTGGCATAGGTCTCCAGTTCCTCCGCCGTGAAGTAACGCGTCGCGGTCATGACCTGCTGTCCTCCGTGACCGGCGTTGCCGGTGATTCCGCGGCGGACTTGAGCCGCTTGAGCAAGAGCGGCAGGACGAAGACCGCCACGGCGACCGCCATCATCGTCGCCGAGATGGGCGTGGACACCAGCGTCAGCGGATCGCCCTGCCCGACCGCCAGCGCGCGGCGCAGCTGCGTCTCCGCCATCGGCCCGAGGATCAGGCCGATCAGCACCGGTGCGATCGGGAAATCATAGACCCGCATGACGTAGCCCATGATGCCCACCACCACCATGATGGCGAGATCGACCCAGGAGGTGGACACGCCCCAGATGCCGACCAGCGCGAAGATGATGATGCCGGCATAGAGGTATGGCCTCGGGATCAGCAGCAGCCGCACCCACAGTCCCACCAGCGGCAGGTTGAGGATCAGCAGCATCAGGTTGCCGATGTAGAGCGAGGCGATCAGGCCCCAGACGAGGTCGCCGCTGTTGATGAACAAGAGCGGGCCGGGTTGGAGGCCATAATTCTGGAAGGCCGCCAGCATGATCGCGGCGGTGGCCGATGTCGGCAGGCCGAGCGTCAGCAGCGGCACCAGGACGCCTGCGGCCGAGGCGTTGTTGGCGGCCTCCGGCCCCGCGACGCCCTCGATGGCGCCATGGCCGAATTCCTCCGGCCTGCTGGTGAGCCGCTTCTCGATGGCGTAGGACAGGAAGGTCGGCACCTCCGACCCGCCCGCCGGCAGCGCGCCGATGGGAAAGCCCAGCGCCGTGCCGCGCAGCCACGGTTTCCACGAACGCGCCCAATCCTCACGCGTCATCCAGACGCCGCCCGACACCGGATTGATGCGCGGCGGCGCATTGGCGTAGCGGCTGGCGACATAGAAGGTCTCGCCCAGCGCGAACAGCGAGACCAGCACCACGGTGATGTCGATGCCGTCGAACAGGTCGGGCACGCCGAAGGTCAGGCGCGGCAGGCCGGTCTGGCCGTCGATGCCGATCAGCCCCAGCGCGAGGCCGATGAACAGCGCGATGAAGCCGCGCACGCGCGAGGTGCCCATGACCACCGCGACCGACATGAAGGCCAGCACCATCAGCGCGAAGTAGTCCTCCGGGCCGAAGATGAAGGCGAGTTCGGCGATCGGCGGGGCAAGGAAGGTAAGGCCGACGGTCGCGATGGTTCCGGCCACGAAGGAGCCGATGGCGGCGGTGGCGAGGGCTGCCGCGCCACGGCCGCTTTTCGCCATCTTGTTCCCTTCGAGGGCGGTCATCATCGACCCGCTCTCGCCCGGCGTGTTGAGCAGGATCGACGTGGTCGAGCCGCCGTACATCGCGCCGTAGAAGATGCCCGCGAACATGATGAAGGCCGATGTCGGTTCCACATTGGCCGTGACGGGCAGGAGCAGCGCGATGGTCAGCGCCGGACCGATGCCGGGCAGGACGCCGATCGCCGTGCCGAGGAATGTTCCTATGAAGGCCCAGAACAGGTTGATGGGCTGGATGGCGACGGCGAAGCCGCCGAGCAGTGACGTGAAAGCGTCCATCTCAGATCCCCAGAACCGGAATGATATGGCCCAGCGGCACGCCAAGCAGACCGAAGCCGTACCAGCATGCGAGGCCGAGCCCGAGGCCGATGATGGCGTTGAACACGATGCGCCGCGAGCCGAAGGCCCGCGTCACCAGCGAGAAGCTCAGCATCGCCGTGATCGGAAACCCCAAGTGCTGCATGGTCGCGAGCGGCACGGCCGCCCCGGCGATGGCCAGGAAGAGCGCGGGCCAGGATGCCTCCTTGTCGGCGTCGACGTCCTCGCCCTCCTGCGATTCAAAGGACTCACCGCGGGCGATCTGCCAGATCAGGATGAGGCCGAGCAGAACCAGAATCCCCCCCACCAGCGAGACGGTGAAGCCGGGGCCAAGCTCGGCATACTGCGCGAACTGCGGCAGGTAGGACGCCTGCCAGAGCCAGATGAGGCCGATGAGGATGATGCTGGCGCCGAGCCAGTAGGGACGACGTGCCGTCATGACGCGATCCGATCCGCTGGGAGCATGCGGGCGTGGGAGCATCCTCCCGGATGCATGAGCCAAGAACAGGAATGCACGGGGCGCCCGCGATGCCGCGAGCGCCCCGCCGGATGATGTTACTGAACGAGACCCACGTCCTTCAGGACGCCTTCCTGCCGTGCGGTTTCTTCCTTCAGGAAGGCCGCGAAATCATCGCCCGCCAGATAGGCGTCTTCCCAGTTCTGGGTGGTCAGGACCTTCTTCCATTCCTCCGACTGCTGCATCTTGGCGAAGCGGTCGAGCCACATCTGACGGCCCTGCTCGCTCATGCCGGGCGCGCCGATGATGCCGCGCCAGTTCGAGATCACGACGTTGATGCCGGATTCCTTCAGCGTCGGCGCGTCGACGCCCGGAATCCGCTCGTCCGAGGTGACGGCGATGATACGGATGCGGCCGGTGTCCGCCAGCGGCTTGAATTCGGAAATGCCCGAAATGCCGGCCTTGGTCTTGGCGCCCGCCAGCGAGGTCACCACCTCCGCCCCGCTCGGGAACGGAATGTAGTTCAGCTTCTTGACGTCGACGCCGCTTTCCTTGGCGATCAGCGCCGCCGCGATGTGATCGACACCGCCGACCGAGCCGCCGCCGATGGCCACCGCACCGGGGTCCTTCTTGAGTTCGGCCACCAGATCCTGCGGGGTCTTGATCGGCGAATCCGGCGGCACGGCGATGGCGCCCGTATCGCTGATGAGCCGCGCCAGCGGCACGGTGTCACCCAGCGTGACGGGCGACTTGTTGATGGCGATGCCGCCGATCAGGATCGCGCCCATGGACATGACGGCGTTGTCGTTGCCCTTGTTCTTGTTGACGAACTCGGCCAGCCCGATGGTGCCGCCGGCCCCGCCACGGTTGGTGAAGGAGGCGCCGTCGGTGAAGATGCCCGCCGCGCGCATGGCCTCGAACGGCTGGCGCGCCATGGCGTCATAACCGCCGCCCGCGCCGCCCGGAGCCATGACGACCGCCGGCTCCGCGAGCGCGGGCGAAGCGAGCATCGTAAGGGCCAGGAATCCAGTGGCCAAAAGGTTCTGTCTCATTCTTCTCTTCCTCCGGAAATCGACTTTTCTTGTGTGGTCATCAACATGCGGGAAGCCTGTCGGGCCTTCTTGTCCGGCCGGCGAAACCGGCAGGCTCTGTGGAGCTTGGCAGGCTTTCAGGCATTTAACAATTGTCTTATTCAACGAATTACGACAATTATGGTCGGCATGCAAGACGGGATGCAACTATCACCTGCGCCGTCACCCGGGACAAGCCTGCCTTGGACAAACCAAAGACCAATGCCCTGCATCGGCAACTGGCGAGCCGCATCCTGATTCACCTCAGGACGACCGGATGCCAGCCGGGGCACCATGTGACGGAGGCGGCCCTTCAGGAACTGCTCGGAACATCGCGCGCGCCGATCCGCGCCGCGCTCGGCCTTCTGGCGCAGGAAGGGATGCTGGAGCGCCGCCCCAACAGGGGGTTCTTCCTCAAGGATGTCTCGCTCCGCCCATCGGCCGCCGCAGACCTCGGCGAAACGGCGTCGGACGAACGCATCTATCTTGCCGTGGCCGACGACCGCCTGACGGGACGGCTCGGCGCAACCGTGACGGAAGCGGACATGATGCGCCGCTACGACATCGGCCGACCGCAGCTTCGGCGCATCCTCACGCGCATCTCGCGCGAAGGCTGGATCGAGCGGCGCGAGGGGCGCGGCTACGCCTTCGCGACCCTGATCGATTCCATCGACGCCTACCGGGAAAGCTACGAGATGCGCCATATGATCGAACCGGCTGGCCTGCTGGCCGACAGCTTCGTGCTGGACCGGGAGGTCCTCGCACGGCTCCAGCGGCAGCAGGAACTCGTGCGTGACGGCGGCTGGCGGACCCTGGGCCAGATCGAGCTGTTCGAGACCAACTCCCGTTTCCATGAAAGCCTCGCCGCCATGTCCGGCAACCGCTTCCTCGTCAGCATCGTGGAGCGCCTGAACCAGCTCAGGCGGCTGGTGGAATACCGGCAGATCCTGAACAGGGATCAGGTCCTGGGCCAGAACCGGGAGCATCTCGACATCCTGGAGAGCCTTCAGGCCGGGGACCGCGTCACGGCGTCGAAGCGGTTGGCGCGGCACATCATGGATGCCCGCAACAGGAAGGCGAAGGCCGATATCTTCAGCCAACCGCCTGGTGGCGTGCGGTCTTGATGAGCGTGGCCACCCATGCCGTGGCCTGCCGGAAAGTCCCGCAGAAAGGCCTTGCCGCCCTGCCTGGCGGCATAACGGCACATGCGATTTCACACAGTGAAACGCCGCTGAATCGCTGTTGAGCATCCCGTTGGTTGCGATCAGGCTGACATCAAGGCTGCAACAGCCATGAGAAACACCAGCGGGAGGAATGCGGATGGCTTCGGCAAGCCAGCTGTTCGAGCGTGCGCGGCAGATCGATCCCAAGCGGATCGATGATCTTCTGGTCGGCGCCGTCGATCTTCACATCCACAGCGGCCCGTCGGTCATGCCCCGGGCGCTCAACCACATCGACATGATGCGCGCGGCGCAAAAGGCCGGCATGCGGGCGATCCTGTTCAAGGATCACTACTACACGACCGCCCCCATAGCGGCCCTGATGAAGGAGGAGTTCGGCGACAGCGGCGTCGATATCCTCTCCAGCATCGTGCTGAACAATGCCTCCGGCGGCTTTAATCCCTACGCCGTCGATCACGCCCTGAAGCTGGGCGCGCGCATCGTCTGGATGCCGACCTCATCCGCCGCCAACCACATCCGGCAGGGGCACCGCAAGATCCGGCTGCGCACCAAGGTGCCCATGCTGCCGCCGGTCGCGCTCCAGGTGGTCGACGACCGCGGCGCCATCCTCGACAGCGTCAAGCAGATCCTGGACCAGATCGCCTCTTTCGACTGCATCCTGTCCGCCGGGCACCTCCACATCAGCGAGCTCTGGCCGCTGTTCACGGAAGCCAAGGCGCGCGGCGTGACGCGTCTTCTGGTCAACCACCCGACCTATGTGCTCGGCGCCGAGCTGTCCGACATCACGGAACTGGTCTCCATGGGCGCGAAGATGGAGCATTCCATCTGCATGTTCATCGACTGCCGCTCGCGCAAATACGAGCCGGACGAGTTGAAAGCCATGATCGAGGCTGCCGGCGTCGACAACACCTTCTTCGGCTCTGACCTGGGCCAGGTGAACAACCCGCTGCCGGTGGACGGCTTCCGGCAGATCATCGGGGTGCTGATCGAGCTCGGCTATTCCGACGCGGACATCCGCCAGATGACCGGCGACACCGGCTTCGCGCTGGCCGGGCTCGGCGACAACAAGGCCAAGGCCGCCATCGCCTGACGGGCGGGCACCCGAAACACACGCCTTCAGGAGGACCACATGAAACTCTGCCAGTACGATGTGAACGGAAAACACGGCATCGGGATCGTGCTCGACGACACCCATCTCGTCGATTTCGCCGCGGCTTATGGCGAGGCCCGCGCCGGAAACTACAAGGTGCCGTCCACCATGCTGCGGCTGATCGAGGATGGCGCGGAGGGCATGGCCGCCGCCCGCGCCGCCGAGGCCCATGCCCGGGACGCCGGCAAGGGCTCGCCGCTGCTGATCCCCATCGGCTCGGTTCACCTGCGCGAGCCGCTGTCCCGGCCGCCGACCTTCTTCGCCATGGCCATCAACCAGGGTCAGGGCTGGCGCCGCGCGCTCAAGCCCGACGTGCCGCGCCCGCTCTATTTCATCAAGATCTCCACCGCCATCACCGGTCCCTTCGACCCCATCCTCGTGCCCGACATCGGCAAGGTCGGCTGCGAGGTCGAGCTGGCCATCATCCTCGGCAAGGGCGGCAAGAACATTCCGGTCGAGAAGGCCTTCGACCATGTCTTCGGCTACACGGTCCACAACGACATCACGGCCCATGAGTTGAGAAAATCCGGCGAATGGATCCACTCGCGCCGGCCCGACGGCAGCGAGGAGCGCCTGACCTATCCGGGGCGCTACAAGAACTTCGATACCTTCTCGCCCATGGGTCCATGGATCGTGACCCATGACGCCATCGGCGACCCGGAGAAGCTGGCCATGACCGCGCGGCTCAACAAGGACGTCATCCAGAGCGGCACGAGCTCCGACTACATCTTCAAGTTCGCCGAACTGATCGCCTATCTGTCGGAGGCCCACACACTGGAAGCCGGTGACATCATCTCCTCCGGCACCTGCCCCTATGTGCAGCCGTGGAGCATGGCGAAAGCCGACCTCGTCGGCATCGGCGGCACCGTCGAGGCCGAGATCGAAGGCATCGGCTGCCTGAAGAACCCGATCCAGTCCATCCGCAACGACAAGCCCGGCGTGCGCTTCTCGGTGCAGGATGAGATCGAAAGGCAGAGCGCATGACCAAGCCGACCATCATCACCTGCGCGGTGACGGGGTCCGGCCCGACCCGCGAGCACAATCCGGCGCTGCCCATCACGCCGGAGGAGATCGCCCAGGCCAGCATCGAGGCGGCGAAGGCGGGCGCGGCCATCGTCCACATCCATGTGCGCGATCCGCAGACGGGGCATCCGAGCTACGAGCTTAAGCACTACCGCGCGGTGGTCGACCTCATCCGCAAGAGCGGGCAGGACGTCATCATCAACCTCACCGGAGGCCCCGGTGCCCGCTTCGACGTCGGCCTCGACGACCCCAAGGTCGCCGGACCGAAGACCACGCTGAAGCGGCCCGAGGCCCGCGTCGAGCACATCGTGGAGCTGAAGCCGGAGATGTGCAGCCTCGACTTCCACACGCTGTGCTCGCGCGGCACGGTGGCGATCAACACGCCGGGCCACGTCACCACCATGGCGGAGATGATCCGCGATGCCGGCGTCAAGCCCGAACTGGAGGTGTTCGACAGCGGCAACATCGTCATGGCGCTCGAACTCCTGGGCAAGGGCCTGTTCAAGGCCCCTCCCCTGTTCCAGATGGTGATCGGCGTCGGCTATGGCGCGCCGGGAACACCGGCTACGTTGCAGTATCTGCGCTCGCTGCTGCCGCCGGGCTGCGAATGGTCGGCGGTCGGCATCGGCCGGATGCAGTTTCCGGTCGCCGCGCAATCCATGCTGTCGGGCGGCCACGTCCGGGTCGGGCTGGAAGACAACGTCTACCTTGAGAAAGGGAAGCTCGCGCCCAGCAACGCGGCGCTGGTGGAAAAGGCGGCGCGCATCATCCACGATCTTGGAGGCATGCCGGCGACGGTGACGGAAGCACGCAACATTCTCGGCTTGGCGGCCTGAAGGTTCATGTGACAGCGAGGGCGATGAAGTCCATGTCCAGCAGATACAACATCGGCGATATTCTCGGCGGCGGCTTCCTGATCGTCGTCGGCCTGTGGTTCGCGGTCGCGGCCTACAAGTACAACATCGGCACCCTGCTCAACATGGGACCGGGCTACTTCCCGCGCATGGTCGGCGTCGTCACCATACTGATCGGCCTCGCCATCGTCCTGACATCGCGGAGGGGCGGTGCCGAGCTCGCCATGTCCTGGCGCGCCTTCGGAGCGATCGCCGCCAGCATCGTGGTGTTCGGCGTCCTGCTCGTGCCCTTCGGCCTCATTCCCGCGACCTTCGCCGCCACCTGCGCGGCGGCCTATGCCGATCCGGCATCCCGCCCCGTCGGCACGCTCATCCTGGCCGCCATCCTCTCGGTCGCCATGAGCGTCATCTTCATCTACGCGCTCAGCCTGCCGCTCGTCGCGATCCGGGGGCCATTCTGATGGACACGCTCACCAATGTGTTCGACGGTCTCGCCGTCGCACTGTCCTGGCACAATCTCGCTTACTGTTTCTTCGGCGTGTTCGTCGGCACCATCGTCGGCGTCCTGCCGGGCATCGGCGCGCTGGCGACCATCTCGCTGCTGCTGCCGATCACCTTCTACATGGATCCCGGCTCGGCCATCATCATGCTGGCGGGGGTCTACTACGGCGCCGAATACGGCGGCTCCACCTCGTCGATCCTGCTCAATCTGCCCGGCGGGCCGGCCAGCGCCGTGACCTGCCTCGACGGCTATCCCATGTCGCGGCAGGGCCGCGCCGGGGTGGCGCTGTTCTCCACCACCATCGCCTCCTTCATCGGCGGCACGCTCGGCATCATCGCCATGATCGTCCTGTCGCCGTCGATCGTGGCGCTGGCGATCGCCTTCGGGCCGGAGGACTATTTCGCGGTCATGCTGCTCGGTCTCATCGCGGCCTCGACCATCACCCGCGGCAATCCGCTCAAGGGCCTCGGCATGGTCTGCCTCGGGGTGCTCCTCGGCGGCGTCGGGGTCGACATCAACAGCGGCGTGCAGCGCTTCGATCTCGGTTTCCTCCAACTCGCCGAAGGCATCAGCATCGTCGCCATCGCCATGGGCTTCTTCGGCGTCTCGGAGATCATCGCCTCCGTCATGGACGTGCGCGGACAGCCCGTCGTGCAGAAGGTCACTTTGGCGTCCATGCGGCCGACGCGCGACGAGACCATGCGCTCCATCGCGCCGACCCTGCGCGGCAGCGGCCTCGGCGGCCTTTTCGGCGCACTGCCCGGAACCGGTCCGACCATCGCCAGCTTCCTCAGCTACGCGCTGGAAAAGCGCGTGGCCCGCGACCCCGGCAAATTCGGCAAGGGCGCCATCGAGGGCATCACCGCGCCGGAAGCGGCCAACAACGCCGCGGTGCAGACCGCGTTCATCCCGACGCTGACGCTCGGCATCCCCGGAAGCGCGACCATGGCCATCATGATGGGCGCGCTGATGATCCACGGCATCGAGCCGGGACCGGGGCTGATGCGCGACCATCCGGACATCTTCTGGGGGCTGGTGGGCAGCTTCTGGGTGGGCAACATCATGCTGGTGATCCTCAACATCCCCATGATTGGCCTGTGGGTGCGCCTGCTGCAGATCCCCTACACGATCCTGTACCCCTGCATCGTCTGTCTCATCTGCATCGGCGTCTACAGCGTCAACAACAGCGTCTTCGACATCGGCGTGGTCCTGATCGCCGGCATCGTGGGCTACGTCCTGCGCGTGTTCGACTTCGAGCCCGCTCCGCTCATCATCGGCTTCATCCTCGGACCGATGATGGAGGAGAACCTGCGCCGCGCCATGGTGCTGTCCCGCGGCGATCCGCTGGTCCTCGTGCAGAGCCCGATCAGCGCCACGGTCCTGGCCGTGACGGTCGGGCTGCTGGGCTGGGCGCTCCTGTCCTGGGCGCGCAACCGGCAATCCGGAGAAACGGTCGCCGCCATAGGAGGCGAACATGTCTGACACCGCGACGACGGCCCAGCCGGCCCTCGCCCCACGGCCCTACTACACGCATCTGGGGCTGGAGATCCTGCCTCCCGAGAACGGAACACTGCGTGTGGTGATGGACGCCAAGGCGGAACTCGCCAACAGCCGGGGCGAGGTCCATGGCGGCGCCATAGCCTCGCTGCTCGACGTCACCATTTCCTCGACGCTCCGCAGCACCCTCGGCGACGGCGGCGCGGCGGCCACCGTCTCCATGACCATCAACTATCTGGAGCCGGGACGCGGTCGATTGACCGGCACGGGCCGCGTCATCCGCAAGGGCCGGACCATCGCCTCGATCGAGGCTCACATCCACGATGACAAGGGAGCGATCGTCGCCCATGGCGTGGGCGTCATGCGTGTGCTGCGAAGCGCATAACAACAATCATGCACAAGAAGAAAAGATCACCGGAGGTAACGTCATGAAATTCTTATTGAAAGCGTCTCTTGCGTGGCTCGTCCCGACGCTGCTGATCGCGGCTCCGGCAGGCCAGGCCCTCGCCGATTTCCCCGACAGGCCGATCACCCTGGTGGTCGGCTATCCGCCCGGAGGGCCGAGCGATGTCATGGCCCGCCTCCTCACGCCCGAACTCAGCAAGAAGCTGGGCCAGCCGGTCGTGGTCGAGAATAAGCCCGGCGCCAACGGCATGCTGGCGGCCAAGCTCGTCGCCCAGTCGGCCCCCGACGGCTACATGCTGAACATCAGCGGCCTCGCCAACATCACCAACACGCTGCTCAATCCCGATACCGGGGTGAAGCTTTCCGACATAACCTGGGTCGCCCTGATCGGGCGCAACTCCTCCGCCATGCTCGTGCCGGCGGAATCCGACCTCAAGACGGTCGATGCCTTCATCACCTATGCCAAGGCCAATCCCGGAAAGCTGAACTGCGGGTCCGGCGGCGTCGGCTCCAGCCCGCATTTCACCTGCGAGCTGTTCAAGTCGGTCACCGGAACGGACATCAAGCATGTGTCCTACAAGGGCATGGCGCCCGCGCTGACCGACCTGATCGGCGGGCGCATCCAGGTGCTGTTCAACACCGCCCTCCAGTCCAAGCCCTTCGTCGAGGAAGGCAAGGTGCAGGCCCTGGCCGTCAGCAGTCCGGAACGCAGCAAGGCGCTTCCCAATGTGCCGACCCTGCGTGAGCAGAACGTGGACCTGGGCGTCACCGTCTGGACCGGCGTCACCGCCGCGCCGGGAACACCGGCCGCCGTGGTCGACAAGCTGAACGCGGCGTTCCGCGAGGCCCTGGAATTGCCCGACATCGCCTCGAAAATGGGCGCGATCGGCGTCGAGATCGACAATCTGACGGCGCCGCAGCTCCGGGACTACGCGAAAACGGAAGAGGTCTTCTGGGCCGACCTCATCAAGAAAGCCGGCATCAAGGCGGAGTGATCTCCGCTACAGTGAATCACGGCTGCAGGGGTTGCGAGGTCACGCGCAATCCCTGCAGGTTTTCCAGCCTTTTCCCGATGCCGGATGCCGCCTGCTGCAGCAACGGCAGATATTTATCATAGAGATGCGCGCGGCTGACCGCCGAGGGAAAATAGGTCAGGCCGAGGGTCGCCACGACGGAATCGTGAAGCGGCACGGGAACCGCGATGGTCGACGTCGCCTGCGGCTGGATCATCGGATCGCGCTCCGCGAAACCATCGTCACGTATCCGCCGGATCAGGGCCTTGGCCTTGTCCGGATGCTGCGCCAGGGAATCGGCCGGATCGAGCGAGCGCGACAGCGCCTCCAGCAGCCGGTCACATTCCTCGGAAGTGCAGAAGGCCAGATAGGCGCGCCCGAGCGCGTGGGATATCAGGCTCAGCCCCTTGCGGCCGGTCGTGTAGCCCGTGGAAAGCGGCGCGCTGCGCAGCGTGCTGGAACACACCACGGCGGTGGTGTCCCTGCGGACCGCCAGGGCGAGCGGCCATTTCTCGCGGTGCGTCAGTTCCTGGATGATGGTGCTGCCCGCCTCGGCGACCATGGCGTCGACCTGATACCCGGCCCCCAGCGTGATCGCCAGCGACGTGACGCGATAGGTGCCGTCCTCGGCCTTGTTGACAAAACCGGCAGCGATCAAGGTTTCCAGGAAGCGCAGCACCGTGGGCTTCGGCATCCCGGTTGCGCGCGTGATCTCGTCGAGAGAATTCGCCTCGGGCAGATTGACGGTTTGCAGAACCTTGAGCGCCCGTATGACGGCCTGAACAGGCAGATAGGATCCCATCCGAAGCTCCCTGAAAGTGCAAGGTTTCACCTTGTCTGTGGGGCGTATCTTGGCAGCTTGTGGGCGGGCCGTCGAGCGGCTGGCTTTGGCGCGAAGCCGGCGTCGGTCTATGGTCGGCCGTGTCATGAGGTGATGTGTTGAAATCGCATGCTCGTCTCGCCCTCGCCACGCTCTGTATCGCGCCCGGCTTTGCACGCGCTGGCCTTGCCTCCGATACCGTCGACTTCGGCGCATATGTGCCCGAGGGATGGGTATTGCTGCAACGGGCGCAGGGTGACTTGAACGCGGACGGCCGGGACGACGCGGTGCTCGTCCTTGAGAAGAACGATCCGCTCAACCGGCGGCGGCATTCGGGGCTGGGAGCAAATGAGCTGAACCTCAATCCGCGCCGCCTGCTGGTCCTGTTCCGGACGCCCGGCGGATATCGATCCGTGCTCAGCACCGATCGTTTCCTGCCTCCCGAGGACGATGAGCAGTCACCCTGCCTCGCCGATCCGCTGGGCGATGGCGGCGTGACGATCGCAAGGAACACCTTGCGCATAAGTTTCGACTACTGGCTCAGCTGCGGCGGATGGGAGACAAGCGGCGACACCTACACATTCCGGTATCAACAGGCCCGTTTCCGACTGATCGGCCGCGATCACCGCGCATTCATGCGGAACAGCGGCGAGGGATCGGAATACAGCGTGAACTACGT
>JBEBSP010000045.1:0-17238 GCA_040394255.1 Agaricicola taiwanensis
TCCCCATGACATTCCCATGGCTGTTCACTCCGCGTTCTTGACACGGTGGGCGGCCCTGAGATGAGCGACGGTCTGGCTCTTGCCGATCGCACCGCGCGAGTATCTGGCGGTGGTTGATGCCTGAGCATGGCCGACCGCAGCACTGATCGTGCCGATCCTTGCGCAGCGCCTATGGCGCGACCTCGGTGCATGCCTCGAAGAAATCGTTCGGGGTGAGCTTGTGCAGGTTCAGGGTGGTGGCGATGATCTTCTGCTGCTGCGCCTCTGTCAGGATGTTTTTGCTGAGCTGCCTGAACTTGCCGGCGATGTCGTCGTCGCTGAGAGGGTTGCGCGGGTCGCCCTTGGGGAAGCTGACCAGCCTTTCGAACGTCTTCCCGTCATGCGTCACGATCTTGACGTTCGCCGGCCGGTTGGCGGGGAAGCCTCCGTCGAGCGCCGGATCGTGGATGCACTTGACCTTCGCCAGCATCTCCCTGACCTCGGGCGAGGTCCACCGGGGCACGTCGAGCTGGTTGGTGGTGTATTCGCCGTCCACGAGCGAGACGGCGACGCAATAGGGCAGGCTGTGGTCGGCCGTCTCGCGCACGTCGATGTCGTAGCGGGACTTGCCGCCTCCGCCGTCGACCATCTCCTCGATGAGCCAGCCGTAGGCGGACACCACGACCTCCTTGATCCGGTCCGGCGTCAACCCGTGCTCATGCCGGAGGGCGAGCGTCGCGTCGATCGCGCTGTGGATGATGTAGGCCGCGGGATACTGCTTGTAGCAGGTCTCCGGCAGCCGCCATGTCGTGATGGGACCCGTCAGCATGTCCCAGTCGCAGGCTCCCAGGATCAGCTTGGACAGCCCGCGCGCGCCCTCGAATATCAGCAGGGGTCCGGTGACGCCATGGTAGGCCAGATAGGCCGCTTCCACGCCGTGCGCGACGGCGCGTCCTGAAGCGAGCGCCTTCATCGTCGAAATGTGGCCCACGCGGATTTCGCCCAGGATGGCGTTGCTGGCCGCGATCGCCATCGCATGCGCCAGCCGCGTCGGATCGAGCCGCAGCAGGCTGCCCGCGGCGGCGGCGCTCGCCAGCGGAAGGAAGAAGGCGACGTCCCATCCGCCCTTCATGTACCAGGATTCGCGCGAGAATTCGGTCGCCCTCATATGCACTTCATAGGCGATGAGGATGGACCTCAGCAGGTCTTCGGAGGATGCGCCGATCGCATCGGCGACCGCCAGGCACCCGCCGATGTTGTCGCTCGGATGCGAGACCACCTCGCGTCCCCAGAAGGCGTCGTTCATGTCGAGCTGGCGGCCCATGGTCGAATTGGCGATTGCGGCGCCGAGCACGGAACTGGTTTCGCTCGTGCCGAGTATCCGGGCTGACGGCGTCCCCTGGATCATGCCCGCCCAGCCCCGGGCAGCAAGGACGGGCTGGGAATCTCTGGCGCCAAAGGCGCACGCGCATGTGTCGAGAAGCGCCCTCTCGGTGGCGTGAAGTATGCCGTCATCCAATTTTACATTATAGGCATCGTGTATTGCATGAGAAAGCTGAACAACTATGGGAGTTTCATCGTTTTTCATCTTTTGCTTCCTCATCGAATATTGATCTATGGCGCGATTTAGTGGTGCAGTTTGATTTTTACCAATTTGATAGGGTCGGCGAGCATCATAGGTCAAATGCAAATATTACGGGTATTGTTGCGATATGCGCATGAATCTCAATTTCGAGGATCTCCGGGGATTTCTCGCCGTTGCGGAACTGGGGAGCTTCAAGGCCGCCTCGGACGCGATCCATATTTCGCAGTCCGCGCTGTCGCGGCGGGTTGCCAAGCTGGAGGATGCGATTGGCGTTGTCCTGCTGGAGCGGACGACGCGCAGGGTCGAACTGACGCCCATCGGACGAAGCTTCGTTCCAAAGCTCAGGAACATCATCGACAACCTGGGGGGAGCGCTGTTCGACATCGAGGAGATTCACAAGCAGATATCGTCCGTCATCACGCTGGTCTGCGTCCCCTCGATCGTCGCGCATTTCCTCCCGGATGTGATCAGGGAGTTCCGCAGCCGATATCCGGAGATACAGATCCGGATTCTCGATCAGGCCTCGGCAAGCATCGTGGAGAACATCGAGCGGGGCATCGGCGATTTTGGGGTGACCTACATCGTAGAGCCGGGAGCCGATGTCGACTTTCAGCCCTTGATCGAGGATCCGTTCGTGTTGGCCTGTCCCCGCGATCACGCCTTGGCGCGCAGGCGAAAGGTGACGTGGGCCGAGCTTGCTCACCACGATGTGGTGACGCTCGCGCAGGGCGGAGGCAACAGGCTATTGATCGACCGGGCTCTGGCGAAAACCTCCATCAGGCAGCATTCCGCCTGTGAGGTCTATCATGTCCCCGCCCTCATCAGCCTCGTGGAGGCGGGACTTGGCATCGGGGTCGTGCCCAGAATGGCCATGCCGCCCACGGGACACCATTCGCTTGTCAGCATCCCGCTGCACTCCCCGAACATTTCGCGCACCCTGGGCCTCATCAGGCGTCGTGGCCGTGCCCTGAAACCAGCGGCGCAGAGATTCTACGATTTGCTTCTGCAGGCGAGAACGCTTCCAGTAAAAGCGGAAACCGGTCTTGCATCAGGAAAAGGCGCCAGGGCAAAAAAATAGAGCGCGTGCGGAAGGCCTATGCCCGCCATCGGCTCATGGTTTGGTGACGACTTCGGTGTTGGGCCGGTCGGAGCCTTCCGAGTGCTCCGTCTGCCAGCGGCCCTGTTCATCCTGATATTCGATGTCCTGGGTCTCGCCGGGCCGCTTCTGTTCGATGGCGGCGATCGCAGCGGCCTCCTCGGCGGTTTCCCGGTCCGGGAAGGTCTCGGAAAAGACACCGCCGACCTTGTAGGCCCAGCCCCCGTCGTGTTCGACCACCTCGTAAACGACACCCGCCATGGTTTCCTCCTGCTGCCGTTGTGGAACGGCGAACAGGGGCAACTGGTTCCGGCCGGGAGTGGAGGCGGGCGGGGAAAGCAAGGGGCGGTCCGTGCGGCTGAAGCTGCGGCCCTATGCGGCCCCCTCGATGGGGTTGAGCCAGCCGAGATGGGCATCGAAGCCCACGCCATCCAGAAGGTCGAGCGTCTCGCGCAGCGGAAGGCCCACGACCCCGGTGTAGGACCCCACCAGCCGCACCACGAATCCGCCGGCAATGCCTTGAATCGCATAGCCTCCGGCCTTGCCGCGCCATTCGCCCGAGGCGAGATAGGCCTCGATTTCCCGCTCCGAGAGGCGCTTGAAGCGCACCCGCGTCTCCACCAGCCGCGTGCGGCACTTGCCGCCGGGAGACGCCAGCGCGATCCCGGTGTAGACCCGGTGAGCCCGGCCCGACAGGAGCCTCAGGCAAGCCGTTGCTTCCTCAACGGTTTCGGTCTTGGGCAGGATGCGCCGGCCCACCGAAACCACGGTGTCGGCCGCCAGCACATAGGCTTCCTTGAGGTCGTCCTTGAGATCGGCGGCCTCGCGCGCGGCCATGGCCTTGGCGTCGGCGAGCCGCAGGGCCAGCTTGCGCGGCGCTTCGACCCGGTGTGGGGTCTCGTCGATGCTGGCGGGCAGCAGGAGATCGGGTCGCACGCCCACCTGCTCCAGAAGGGCAAGCCGGCGGGGTGAGGCCGAGGCGAGGATGAGCTTGCGGCGACCGATCATGGCAGGACCTGGGAACGCGCGAGGGCTGGGGCCCATCGCGAAAATATCACTTGAAACGGTAGGTGATGCGGCCCTTGGTCAGGTCGTAGGGCGTCATCTCGACGAGCACGCGGTCGCCAGCCAGAACGCGAATCCGGTTCTTGCGCATGCGGCCTGCGGTGTGGGCGATGATCTCGTGTTCATTCTCGAGCTTGACGCGGAACATGGCGTTCGGCAGCAGCTCGGTGATCACGCCGGGGAATTCGAGCAGTTCTTCTTTCGACATTGGAACTCACGGTCGGGGGAGAGCAATTGGCGCGGAACCTAGCTGAAACCATCGGCTTTGTGAACGGCATCGCGCGTCTTTCGTTCCGAGGGCTGTTGCAGCGCAGGAAAGTCTCGCTTCATCCGCCTCCTTTTGTCAGCGAAAACGGTTGAGAATGCGGGTTCTCAACCCCTCCCGGACATCGCGATAGGCGTCCAGGCGTTGCTCGCGGTTACCCGTCACAACGGTCGGGTCGGGCGTTGGCCAGTACTCCACCTCGACGGCGAGCGTCAGCGTCAGCTCCAGCGCCCTGTGATGCGCCTCCGGCGCCAGCGTCACGATCAGGTCGAAGTTGAGGTCCTCCAGGTCTTCCAGCGAATGCGGCCGGTGTCTGGAAAGGTCGAGGCCGGCCTCGTCCATCACCGCGATTGTGAAAGGATCCATCTCGTCCGGCAGCACACCGGCGGATTCCACATAGAGCGAACGTCCGAAATAATGCTTCGCCATGGCCGCCGCCATGGGAGAGCGGATCGCATTCTGCCGGCACATGAACAGGACAGACTGAGGCCGTTTCGCCTCAGGCGGTATCATCTGCCATGGCCTTTCCAGAGCAGCACGGACACCAGCGTGAACAACCGTCGCGACGTCTCGAAATCGACCTCGATCTTGCCTCGCAGGCGGCTCGACAGCAATTCCGAACCTTCATTGTGCAGGCCGCGCCGGCCCATGTCGATGGCCTCGATCTGCGACGGCGTCGCCGTGCGAATGGCGTCATAATAGCTTTCGCAGATCATGAAATAGTCCTTCACGATCCGCTTGAGCGGCGTCAGTGAGAGGATGTGCGTCATCAGCGGCGCACCATCCTGGGCTTCGACCGCGAAGGTGAGTTTGCCATCGACGACCGCGACTTTCAGGGAATAAGGCCCGCCATCGCCATGGTCGACGAGGGCAAAATGGTTGCGTTCCAGGATATCGTAGATCGCCACGCGGCGTTCATGTTCCACGTCAGGGGCGCCACGCCCGATGCTCTCCTCGTCCAGCCGGATCGCGACGAGGTAGTTTTTGCTTCTTGCCCTGTCCGAGTCCATGCCCACATCCTGATCGCCGCCAATGGCGTGAGGATAATGTTTTCAGCCGCCGCCGCCACCGGCTTTTCTGCGCGGTCACGGGCCACAAGGCGCTGGCCCGTCGTCAGTCTGTGACGGCAAGCGCCTGGCCCAGATCGGCGATCAGATCGTCCGGGTGCTCGATCCCGATGGACAGACGTATGGTGGCATCGCTCACCCCCAGCCGATCGCGATCGGCTTTGGGGACGCCCGAATGGGTCGTGGAGGCAGGGTGGCAGGCAAGCGATTCCGTGCCGCCGAGACTGACGGCGAGTTTGAACACCTGGAGGGCGTTCAGCATGCAAAAGGCTTCTCCTTCACCGCCGTTAATGTCGAAGGAAAAGGTTGAGCCCGGCGCGCTGCTCTGCGCGGCATGGATACGCGCCGCGCCGGAGCCCTCCGGCAGATAATCCAGATGGTGCAGCCGCGTCACGCGCGGATGGGCCTTGAGCCAGGCGGCCACAATCTCGCCGTTGTGATTGGCGGCCCGCATGCGCAGCGCCAGGGTCTCCAGCGATCGGCCGAGCATCCAGCAGGAATGTGGGTCGAGGTTGGTGCCGATGGATGACCGCAGCAGCCGGATCGGTTTCAGCCGTTCGGCGGACCCGAGCGCCGCTCCGGCGATCAGATCGGAATGACCACCAACATATTTGGTCAGCGAGTAGACGCTGATATCGACGCCATGCCGCAGCGGCTGCTGGAACACCGGTCCGAGCAGGGTGTTGTCGCAGATCACCACGGGGGGCTCTCCTCCCTGTGCCGCGCCGATACCGTCGGCGATGCGGCGTATGAGGGCGAGGTCGACCAGCGTGTTCATCGGATTGGAGGGCGTTTCCACCAGCACCGCCGCCACGCGGCCCAGCGCCCTGGCTGCGTCTGCCGCTCGTGTGATCTCGACCTCGTCGACGCCGTTGCTGAAGCCGGCCGCCTTGATGCCGAGCCCAGCCAGTGTCTTGGAGATCAATGTCTCGGTGCCGCCGTACAGGGGCTGGGAATGCAGGATGACATCGCCGGGCTTGACGATGGCGAGCACCGTGGTGGCGATGGCCGACATGCCGGAAGAGAACAGCAACCCTGCCTCGGCGCCCTCGAATACCGCAAGTCGGTCCTCGACGATCTCGGCATTGGGATGGTTGAACCGGGAATAAACGAGCCCGCCTTTCGAGCCCGCCGGCGGCTCGCGCCGGCCCGAGACATAATCAAAGAACTCCTTGCCATGCTCGGCGGAATTAAACACGAAGGTCGAGGTCAGGAACACCGGCGGTTTGACCGCGCCTTCGGACAGGCGCGGGTCGTAGCCATAGCCGAGCATCAGGGTTTCCGGATGCAGGCGGTGATCGCCCAAGGTCTTCTTGTGATAGCGATCGTAGGGCATGGGTGCCTCCCGTGAGCGGATGGCAATCTTTAGAGCACCGCCCCGATACCGCTGCAAGGCGGTGAGATCGTCACAGGTTCATCCGGATCGCCACGGACCGCCCATGGGCGTCAAGCCCTTCGGCCTCGGCCAGCACCATGGCTGCGGGGCCGATGGCGCGCAGCTGTTCAGGCCCGCATTTGAGGATCGACGTGCGTTTGACGAAGTCAAGCACCGATAGCCCCGATGAAAAGCGCGCCGAGCGCGCCGTTGGCAACACATGATTGGAGCCGCCTACGTAATCGCCGATGGCTTCCGGCGTATGGCCGCCGAGGAAGATGGCGCCAGCGTTGCGGATCGCATCGGCAAGGGTGTCGGCATCCGCCGCCACGATCTCCAGGTGCTCCGGGGCGAGGCGATCGATCAGTGGCACGGCAGCCTTGAGCGCTTCCACCAGGATGATCGCGCCATGGTTGCGCCAGCTCGCTCCTGCGATCTCCCTGCGGGGCAGGGTGGTCAACTGCCGCTCGACCGCCGCTGCGACGGCGTCCGCAAGGGCGGCATCGTCGGTGACGAGAATCGATTGCGCCGCCGTGTCGTGCTCGGCTTGTGCCAGCAGGTCGGCGGCAATCCAGTCAGGATGTCCCGTGCGATCGGCCATGACCACGACCTCGGAGGGGCCTGCGACCATGTCGATGCCCACCGTGCCGAACACCTGGCGCTTGGCCGCGGCGACATAGGCATTGCCGGGACCGACGATCTTGGCGACAGGCTTGATCGTGGCGGTTCCGTAGGCGAGCGCCGCCACGGCCTGCGCGCCGCCGACCCGGTAGATCTCGTCGACGCCCGCGAGGCCGGCCGCGGCCAGCACCAGGGGATTGAGCCGCCCGCCTGGCGTCGGCACCACCATGACGACGCGCGGTACGCCCGCGACCTTGGCGGGTACGGCGTTCATCAGCACCGAGGAAGGATAGGCCGCCGTGCCGCCGGGCACATAGAGACCGACGGATTCGATCGCCGTCCAGCGGTGGCCGAGCTCGACGCCGATGGCGTCGGTGTAGCGCTCGTCCTTCGGCATCTGGCGGGCATGGTGGCTTTCGATGCGCTCGCGGGCCAGCTTCAGCGCGTTCAGCGTGCGTGCCTCGCAGGCGGCGGTCGCTTCGGCGATCTCATCGGCGGTCACACGCAGTCTGTCCGGCGTTACATCCAGCCGATCGAATTTCCGCGACAGGTCGACCAGCGCATCATCGCCACGTATGCGCACATCCGCGATGATCGCGGCCACGGCGGTGTCGACATCGGCCGAGACCTCACGCTTGGCGGCGAGCAGATCCTCGAAATGTGCGGCAAAACTGGCATCGCGGGCATCCAGGCGCTGGGCCATCAGGCGTCTCCCTCGGCCAGCGGGTGGTCCGGACAGCAATCCGCCTCCCAGATTGGCCCAAGGTCCTTCATGGCCGCTTCCAAGCACTCCACATCCAGATGGATGCAGGCATCGCCAGAGAAGTGGAGTTCCACCGCGCCGGCGGGTGCGTCGGTCGGCACGAAGGCGATCACCAGGAGATTGAGCTTCGTGTCGCGCTGGGCAAGGTCGACGCCTTTCGATTTCACGCCCGTGACGCGTTCGAAATGCACGGCGGCGCGGCGGCGGCGGTTGCCCTCGCCGAGGGCCACACCCTCCCAGTCGAACCGGTCGGCGGCGAAGGCGAAGCGCTTCTCTCGCGGCAGAAAGGCGATATCGGCCACTCCAAGCACCGCATCCTGGAAATGAGCGGACAGGATGGCGAGGTCATCGGCATCGAAAGCCATCAGGCGAAGCGGAGTGTCGGGCATGGTCGGACCGTTGGTTGGTGCCGGATTTAACTAGAGCGCGTGGACGCAAGGCGCAATGCATCGGCGTGGAGCGCGCGCGTACCGTCCTTACCCCGAAATGCGCTCAACATCGGCGCCGCAGGCAGCGAGCTTGGCTTCCAGCTGCTCGAAGCCGCGATCCAGATGATAGATTCGGTTAACCACCGTCTCGCCCTCGGCCACGAGGCCCGCGATCACCAGCGAGACCGAGGCCCTCAGATCGGTCGCCATCACGGGCGCGCCTTTGAGCTTGCCGACGCCGGTGATGAAGGCATTCTGCCCGTCAAGCCGGATGTCGGCACCGAGGCGGGCCAGCTCCTGCACATGCATAAAGCGGTTTTCAAAGATGGTCTCGGTGATGCGCGAGGTCCCCCCGGCACGGGTCGTCACCGCCATCAACTGCGCTTGCAGGTCTGTCGGGAAGCCGGGGAAGGGTTCGGTGGTGACCTCGACGGGCTCCAGCCCATGGCCGTTGCGCCGGACGCGAATGCCGCGGTTGGTGCTCTCGATCTCGGCACCCGCGGCGCGCATGACGTCCAGTGCGCTGTCCAGCAAATCCGCCCGCGCGCCATCCAGCAGCACATCGCCGCCGGTCATGGCTACCGCCAGCGCATAGGTGCCGGTCTCGATCCGATCAGCGATCACACTGTGGGTTGCGCCATGCAGTGTCGACACGCCTGTGATGGTGATGGTCGCGGTGCCCGCGCCTTCAATCTTCGCACCCATCTTGCCCAGGCAATCGGCAAGATCAGTGACCTCCGGCTCGCGCGCCGCGTTGCGGATCACCGTCACGCCGTCGGCCAGCACGGCGGCCAGCAACGCGGTGTGGGTGGCGCCGACCGAAACCTTGGGGAAGGTGATCTCGGCCCCGCGCAGGCCCGAGGGTGCGCTTGCCACCACGTAGCCCGCGTCGATCTCGATGGCAGCGCCGAGGCGCGACAGCGCCATGAGGTGCAGGTCGACGGGCCGCGTGCCGATGGCGCAGCCACCCGGCAGTGAAACGCGGGCCTCGCCCATGCGGGCAACCAGCGGCGCCAGCACCCAGAAACTGGCGCGCATGGTCGAGACGAGATCGTAGGGGGCAGTGGTGTCGATGATTTCGGCAGCCGTCAGCTTGACGGTCTGGCCGGTCAGCGCCGTCTGGCCGACACGCTTGCCCTGGATGGCGATGTCGACGCCGTGGTTCGACAGGATGCGCTTGAGTGCACCGACATCGGCGAGGCGTGGCACATTCTCCAGCACCAGGGTTTCGGCGGTCAGGAGGCTCGCCACCATCAGTGGCAACGCGGCGTTCTTCGCGCCCGAGATGGGAATCACGCCGTTAAGTGGTGTGCCGCCACGGATGCGGATGCGATCCATACCATTAATCTCCTGCCTTCATTCGTTGGCCGGTCATCTGCCGGGCGATGCTCTAGCCTGAGGCGCGGCTTATCGGATCGGCGACTTATAAACAAGAACGCCTAGCCGTCATTGTCGCCATCGGTCTGTGCCTGTGGTACGTGGACCTCTCGTTCCTCACTGGCTCGTTCACGGGCTTGCGCCTTGCGCTTCTTGAGATTATCGCGCAGCGCCCTGGCCAAGCGGGCAGCTCTAAGTTCGGCCTGGGTGGGTTGTTGGGGAATGTCAGGGTGATCGATCATAGCGGCAGAATGAAGCGCGATGCACGATCTGGCGCAAGCGCTGTTGCGCTATGAGAAGGCTTATGGCAGTTTCCGCGCGCTTCGGGTCGCCTGCGCGCCCGGCAGTTAGCTGCTGTAGCTCAGTGGTAGAGCACTCCATTGGTAATGGAGAGGTCGACAGTTCAATCCTGTCCAGCAGCACCAGCCATTCTTCGGATAATCGGCGATTTTCAGAACGTGGGCGTTTTTCGCGTTGGCGGCGTGACTTGGCCGGGAATTGGCTCATGTCGAGACGACAAAGTTATAGAACCGAGGACATTATGTCAGGGCAAAAGAGGCTTTGTCTCTGGGGCGCTTCGCGCGCTTTTCCGAGAAAATCGCTTGCCTTCTCATAGAGACTGGTTGTGCAAATCAGAGACAGGTTAGCTTATCCGCACCGGGCTTAATCCATTGGAGATACACAGCTGAGCGATGATGCAAGGCGGCTCAGCCAATGTCAGATTCTGACTTAGATCGGATGCCTTATCCGCGCAGCGACTTTACGCTCTCACTCGCCCCCGGTTTATGCCTCGCACCTGGAGGCCGAAAGGCCAACTGGAGATAAAGGCATAACGAAACATCCCGGAAACTTTTTTAACCATCCGACGCAATCGGCATGCAATGCGGTCGCGCTAAGCATGTCCGCACGAGGGTCGATATACAAATCATTGAACCTTTTGCGGCAAGACAACGTCAACCACGAGAAGACCGGCACACTATGCTTAACGGAACCTTATTGACCACATGGCCGTTGACGTGAAAAGCCGGATGGCACCTCATAATGGAGCGGTCAGATGACCTCCTACAGCAATGCGCTTTTTCTTGTTCTCGGTGGCCTTCTCGGTACGACCATGGTCGCGGCTTTTGCCGTTCTCGGTTATGTCGTGTTCTCGGATATCGCCGTGGCCGATGCTCAGATGGTGTTCGAACCCCACGTGGCGCTCGGCACGCGCTGACCGTTCGAAACGCGGCACGGTGTCGCCACGCCCAGCTGGAGGGCGACATCTGCAGCCTGACGCGCTACGCTGGGAGCAGAACTCCTAAGCGTTTGCGATGAGCCACAAAGACCACTTCCGCGCGGCACTCGACCGCCTGCACGACGAAAACCGCTACCGCGTCTTCTGCAATCTGGAACGGATCGCGGGTCGCTTTCCCCATGCCCTGCACCATGTGCCGGGCGGTACGCGGCCCGTCGTGATGTGGTGTTCCAACGATTATCTCGGCATGGGCCAGCATCCCGACGTCATTGCCGCGCTGTCGGATACGGCATTGCGCATGGGCGTTGGCGCGGGCGGCACGCGCAACATCGCGGGCAACAATCATCCGCTCGTCGAGCTGGAAAACGAACTGGCTGATCTGCACGGCAAGGAAGCTGGCCTCGCTTTCACATCGGGATTCGTCTCCAACGAGGCGGCGATCTCCACGCTGGCGCGGCTGCTGCCGGACTGTCTCATTTTGTCGGACGCCCTCAATCACGCCTCGATGATCGCGGGCACGCGTCATTCCGGCTGTGAGAAGGTGGTGTTCCGCCACAACGATGTCGCGCATCTGGAGGAACTGCTCGCGGCCCAGCCGCGTGAGCGCGCCAAGCTGATCCTGTTCGAGAGCATCTATTCCATGGATGGCGATGTGTCGCCCATCGGGACGATCTGCGACCTGGCCGACCGCTACAACGCCATGACCTATCTCGACGAAGTGCATGCGGTTGGCATGTATGGCGCGCGCGGTGGTGGCATCGCCGAACGCGACGGTGTGATGCAGCGCGTCGACGTGATCGAGGGAACGCTCGCCAAGGCCTTCGGCGTGATCGGAGGCTATGTCACGGGCGATCGCGACGTCATCGACGCGATCCGCTCCTATGCGCCGGGCTTCATCTTCACCACCGCTCTGCCGCCGGCGATCGCCGCCGCGGCGCGCGTGTCGGTGCGCCATCTCAAGGACAGCAGCGCCGAACGCCAAGCGCAACAGGCGCGGGTCGCGGCGACCAAGTCGGCCTTGATTTCCCGCCGTCTGCCGGTGATGGGCAATGAGACGCACATCGTGCCGCTTCTGGTCGGCGATCCGTCCAAGGCCAAGGCCGCGACCGATCGCCTGCTGGAGCGCCACGGCATCTATGTGCAGCCGATCAATTACCCGACCGTACCGCGCGGCACCGAGCGCTTGCGGCTGACGCCGACGCCCTTCCATGACGATGCTCTCGTCGTCGGGCTGGTCGATGCGCTCGACGAGGTCTGGACGGCGTTGGATTTGCCCCGGACCAGCGGTAATCGCGCGGCGGCCTGAGACTCAGTCCGCGGCTTTGCCCTTTCGCGGGGAAAACAGGAACGGCAGGGTCAGCGCCAGACCGATGAACCGCACAAGCTGGTGGATCGCCACATAGACGGGGTCAACACCAAGCGCAAAGGCCATGACGATCATCGTTTCCAGCGCGCCGGGCACATAGGCCAGAAAGACCTGTTCCAGCGGCATGTCGAGCAGCCTGGCCACGATGGCGGCAGCCGCGATGGCTGCGCCGGTTGCCACCGCGAAAGCACCGAAGGCTGGCACGAGTACGCCGGGCAGTTCGCGCAGTTCGACATTGGCGAAGCGCCTCCCGACGGTCACACCCAATACGAGGAAGGCGAAGATGATGACGCTTTCCGGTAGAGGTGCGACCGCCAATTCGCTCATGTGAAGGGCGGCGGAGACCACGAACGAGCCCAGCAGCATGCCGACGGGGATGCGCAGTCGTTGAGCCAGATAACCACCGATCGGGCAGAGCAGGGCGAGCAGTAGAAATTCGATGGCCGTGCCGGGCGGCGGTATGGCGATGACCTGTTCGACGCCGACGGATGTGACCAGCGCCGGTATGAAGGCGACGAGCACGAACACCCTCAACACCTGGGTTATGACAACCCGGGGAATGTTAGCGTTGGACTCCGCCGCCATCATGAGGACGACCGGCAACACCCCGGGAATGGACGCGTAGAGCGCAGTGGCCCGGTCCCAGCCGGCGACCTTGTTGAGGAACAGGGCCGACAGCCCGACGATGACGACGACACTGAGGGCAAGTCCAAGAAGGCTGCCCGGCCATTTCATGGCTTGCGAGAGGGCGTCGGGCGTGACCGCCGCGCCCATGGACGCACCCAGAAGGACCATGGAGAGAGAGACCAGCAGCACCGGCAGATCACCGCCGCGCCGTGCGAGCGCAAGCATGCCGACAGCCAGCGTAGAGCCTGAAAGCCAGGGGGCGGGAAGGCCAATCAGGAAGAAGATCGCACCGCCGAGGGCCGCGACCGCAAAGGTCAGTGCCGCGGGCGCGGCACGGGCAGGAAGGGAATTCATGGCACTCACGGGGATGATAGGGGAGCCAGATAAAGGCCCGTCTTTCGCATCAAGACAACCAATCAATAGATGCCGATCGGAAAATACTTCAGATAGATGGTTCCGAAGGTGCCGTTCGCGCTGACGGCGTCCAGGGCATGATCCAGGGCGTCGCGCAGGCGCTCGTCGCCGCGCCGCACGCCGATCGCGAATCCTTCCCCGAAGTAGCGGCTTTCCAGATAGGCGCCGCCACGAAGGGCGCAGCAGGCGCCTTCCTCCGTGCCGAGCCAGGTTGCGAGCTGGACACCGTCTCCGAACAGGAAGTCTGCCTTGCCTGACAGCAGGGCCTGCTGCGCCTCGGCTGGCTGCGCGAAGGGCTGGATGATGGCATCCGCGAAAAAGGCCTTCAGGAAGGCTTCATGGGCGCTCCCCTGCACGACCGCGATGGATCGCCCGGCCAGGGTCTCGGGCTTGATGTCGTCGCCGGGCGTATCCATCAGGCCGGCAAAACGCGCCGGGAGCTGGAGATAGCGCCGTGTGAAATCCATGCTCTTGCGATTTGCTTCCGTGGGGCGCAGGCCGGCGACGATGGCGTCGGCCCGTCCATCGGCGAGGGCCTTGGGAAGGTCATCCCAGGTGAAGATCTGTATGGTGCAGGACAACTGCAGCACCTCGCACAGAGCCCGCGTCAGATCGATGTTCAGGCCATAGGGCTGGCCGTTCTGATCGACCGCTTGGAATGGCGCATAGCCATCGGTTGTTGCGAAACGGATGACGCGGCGGTTTGTGAGATCGGGTATTTCCGAGCGTGTCGAGGAGTTGCGATAGTTCGGTATGATGACATCCGATGCATGGTCTTGAGCCTGTGTCATGACCGGGAAAATCAAAACCGTGAGCAGGCATCCGGCAAGAAAGGAACGACCCCTCATTTAAGTTGTCCTTCGTTATCGATAACCGCTATGGTTGAGTTTGGGGAACGGGGGAGCGGCGCGAGCGCCGTGTGACTGAAATGGAGCGTGAACGTCGCAGGGAATTGCATGCCTCGTTCAATCATACCCGCAATCATGATTCATTCTTGCATGAGGTTGGAGCCCGTCCCGCCGGGAGTGGGCTTTCGGGTATTGTCATCGACAGCGCTCCGGCCGCCGCCATCGTAAGATCCTTGGCATCCATAGGAGACATCCATCCTCTGGATGCTGTTCTGACCGATCCTGAGTTGGACGTCGATTCCTATGTCCAGAGCCTTAACGAAAAGCTCAGGTTGAGTGTACGCCAGACGCCGGGCTGGAACGATATGGAAAGCGATCCTGCGGCCGCGATGGCGGCATTGCGCGCCGGGGTCACCCGTCACCCGGAAAGCGGCGATATTTTCGTTGTGCCCCGCGCGGCGACACTCAAGGCGCTGGTCCGCGTGCTGAAAAGTCACGTCGATCTGCGGGACCGGGTTCGCCTGGTCACGCCACAGGCGCTGGCCGATACGGTCTTGCAAGCCGGTGGCCGTGCCCTTGGCCCGGTTATTTCACGCGGTCCCGCGGCGTTGGAACAAGCCTTCACCGCGGCGGGCCTTGGCCGGGTGAAATTCGCGGGCTTGCTGTTGATTTGCCTCGTCATTGCAAGCGCCGTCGCCGCCATCTCGGGATATGGCTGGGCACAGATACCCTTCGCGCTGGCCTTCTTCGCTCTGACGGCCGTGCGGCTCTGGACGCTGGCTGTCTTTGACTCCAGCGAGCCGATAAGGCTTCCATTGGCCGATGCGCAGCTGCCGGTCTATACGGTGCTCGTGCCCCTGTACCGGGAGGCGAAGGCCTTGCCGGGGCTGGTCGAAGCCCTCTGCGCCCTGAATTATCCGGCAGCGAAACTTGATATAAAACTGCTCGTTGAAGAAGACGATACAGAGACGCGCATGGCCTTGGCCTTCATGGCCTTGCCGGGCTGTTTCGAGCGCTTGGACGTGCCACGCGGGCAGCCCCGGACCAAGCCGCGCGCGCTCAACCTGGGGCTTGCTGCGGCACGCGGCAGCATCTGCGTTATCTATGACGCCGAGGACAGACCGGAGCCGGAGCAACTCCGGCTCGCCGCCGCCTGCTTTGCGGCGAACGGGGTAGATCTCGCCTGCGCCCAGGCAAGGCTGACCATCGACAACACCAATGACAACTGGATCACTCGCGCCTTCACGATCGAATATGCCGGCTTGTTCGAGGTCTTTCTTCCAGCTCTTGCCCGCAAGGGGCGGATGATCCCGCTTGGCGGCACCTCAAACCATTTCCGGACGGAAGTGCTGCGGGCAATCGGGGGATGGGATGCCTGGAACGTGACGGAAGACGCCGATCTTGGCGTCCGGCTGGCACGGCTTGGCTATCGTACAGCGATGATCCTGTCTCGCACCTATGAGGAGGCCCCCAATAATACCATCGCTTGGCTGAAGCAGCGCACGCGCTGGCTCAAGGGCTATGTTGTCACCTGGTGTGTCCACATGCGCCAGCCGGTGCGGCTCTGGCGGGAGTTGGGAGCTTGGGATTTCATGATTTTTCACGTGGTGATCGGTGGCGTGCCGCTGGCTGCGCTGGCGCAGACGGTCTGCCTTGCCGTACTGGGGTGGCAACTGGCGACTGATACACTGTTCCAGAGCGCCTCGGTGGTGGGTGTCGCCATCGCGGGACTGCAAGCGGCCAACCTGATCCTCGGCTATTCAGCGGCGGCGGCGATCGCCTGGATCGGTTTGGAGCGGCAAGACATGCGTCGTCTCACGCCATCCTTGTGGTTGCTGGTGCCCTACTGGCTGATGGTTGCCGCCGCGGGCTACAGGGCGCTCGTGCAACTCGCCACCACGCCTTTCAGCTGGGAAAAGACGACACATGGCGTCGCCCGTACATCGCGTCTGGCGTGGCCTGGATCCCCCAAGCTCCCCGGAGCCTCCCGGCTTAAAGCTGTGCGCGGATGTCGCTGGCCAGATCGGACGCGCTCTTCTGCATGTTGAGGGGGGCCACGAACTGACCGTCGCGATCCATCAGATAGACCACCGCCGTGTGATCCATGGTGTAATCGTCCCCCTCGGTCGGCACCTTGCGGTAATAGCCGCGGTAGGCCTTGACCATGGCGTCCACCTCATCCGGGGTGCCGGTCAGGGCGCGAATACGAGGATTAAAGCTGGAAAGATAGCGGCCAAGGATATCGGGCGTGTCGCGTGCCGGGTCGACGGTGACGAACAGTGCCGTGACTTTCCGGGCATTATCGCCCATCGCATTGAGTGCTTCCGAAAGCTCGAACAATGTCGTGGGGCAGATATCCGGGCAATGGGTGAAGCCGAAGAACACCAGAAAGGGCGAGCCTTTCAGGGTCTCATTCGTCACCACTGCGCCGGTCTGGTCCGTCAGGCGGAAAGGTCCCCCGACATTGGATGACTGCTTGGCCACGGGCGAGGGAACAAGGCGCGTTGCCGCGAACACGAGTGCAAAGGCGCCCAGCACGAAGAGAACAGCGGCGATGACGAGATTGGAACGTTTCACGGATGTGGCACCACGAAGGTCAGAAACAAGACATGATCCCGGCGACAGCCATGTCGAAGAAAACCCCCGCGCCATTGCCGGCCCACAGGAAAACCGCTGCCGTCAGAAGACAAAGCGCGCCAATCCCACCAAGCCAGAGCGGCATCTGGCGGCTTGAAGCCGGGGTATGATCAACGTCAGCCATCTGCCGATCATGCCACTTCAGGAAGGGGAATGCATCATTCTTTGCTGTGCTGCGGCGGTCGACCGCAGCACAAAAAAAGAAAGGCCGTTCCGAAGAACGGCCCAAGTCTAGGGAGGAAACGCCCGTAAAGGGCATGTGTTTTATAGCCTGACCGCGTGCGGCGCACCATGACAGATATTGCAGGTGCGACATGCAAATTTCGCATGGCTAAGGTTTCAGGTGCGCCGAAACTTGTGAGCTGTAGATGGCGGGGTTCTGGCGGCAGCCGGACAGACAAGATAGAAAATCAGGAGTTTCCACGATCATCCTGCCTGCATAAGGAATCATCAAATTGCGCTCACCTCGACCTTGTCCGATTTGCGGG
>JBEBSP010000046.1:0-17133 GCA_040394255.1 Agaricicola taiwanensis
TGAGAATGGGTCAGGCCGGGCTGCAAACGGCGCTGTCCTGCGCTCCGGTGCTCACATACTGAAAGTATGCTCCGCTCCGGTGCTCGACCATCACCGTTTTCGCCATGCCCTGACCCATTCTCCATCGGTCGTGTGAGATGGAAAATAAAAAAAGCCGGCAGGTTTACCTGCCGGCTTTTTGTTTTTTGGGGACCTCAGGCCGCCTGCGGGCGCTGGGCCTTGGTGCGGAAGAACAGCGCCTGGCTGATGATCGCCTTCACCGTCTGGGTCTGGAACGGCTTGGTGATGAGGAACACCGGCTCGGGCCGCGTGCCTGTCAGCAGGCGTTCCGGATAGGCGGTAATGAAGATCACCGGCACGTTGAAGCGCTCCAGGATCTCGTTGACCGCTTCCAGCCCCGAGCTTCCGTCGGCCAGCTGGATGTCGGCCAGTACGAGGCCGGGCCTGGCGTCCTCGGCCATGGCGACGGCTTCGCGGTGGGTGCGGGCGTTGCCGACCACGCGGTGGCCGAGCCCCTCGACCAGCGCTTCCAGATCCATGGCGATGATCGGCTCGTCCTCGATGACGAGGACGTCGGTGGCGACCGCCTGGGCGATCTCGCGGCCGACCTCGTCGGTGGCCGCGATCACCGCGGCGGTGTCGATCCCCAGGATCTCGGCGGCCTCGTCGGCGGTGAATCCCTCGACCGTCGTCAGCAGGAAGACCTGCCGGGACAGGGGGGCGAGCGCTTCCAGCGTGCCGTCCGCGCCGAGCGCGGCAAGCGGATCGCCGTTCGCCTCGGTGTTGACCCGGACCGAAGACCAGATCTGCGAGAACACGCGGTAGAGGGCGAGGCGGGGATCGACATCCCTGGGAAAGATCGTGGGGTCGGACACCAATGCGCCGAGAACGGCCGCGACATAGGAGTCGCCGCTGGACTGATTGCCCGTCAGTGCGCGCGCATAGCGACGCAGGTAGGGCAGCTGAGGCGCAACGGTTTGGGCGATGGACATGGAACCTCCTTGGGACACGGCATTAAGACCCGTTCGCGGCCCGGTAACGTATGGCGTGCGATAAAGTTCCATCAAGATGGAATGCCTATAAGGGACGACGGAACTTTGCAGACATCATAGACGTTGTCTGCGGCGATAAACAGTTCACTTTGAGGGTCGAATGGCGAGCAGCAGGCATTTCAGGCACATGCCCTGTTTCATTCCGAAGCCGCACCATGTCACGCGAAAGCACCGAGTATGAATGACCACGATAATTCCGGAAATGGTGTGGACCCTGAGCTTCAGGCCCACATCGGACGCAAGTTGAAGGCATCCTACGACGATATTCTTGGCCAGCCCGTTCCCGATCGCTTCCTGGAACTCCTGAAGGCTCTGGAAGAGCGCGAGGGCCAGTCCAAGGATGATCCGTCCCTGAGCGGTGACACCGCATGAGCGATCAGACCGCTGTCCGGGACACGATGCTCGCCGAAATTCCGAGCCTGCGCGCCTTCGCGGTCTCGTTGTGCGGGCAGATCGACCGGGCCGACGATCTCGTGCAGGAAACCCTGATGAAGGCCTGGCTGAACCTGGACCGGTTCCAGGAAGGCACCAACATGCGGGCCTGGCTGTTCACGATCCTGCGCAACGTCTTCTATTCCGAGCACCGCAAGCGCCGGCGCGAGGTCGAGGACGCCGACGGCTCCATCGTCGGGCGGCTGGCGGTTCATGCCGGTCAGGACGGCCACATGGACCTTCAGGATTTCCGCGCCGCGCTCGCCGAACTGCCTGCCGACCAGCGCGAGGCGCTCATCCTTGTCGGGGCTTCGGGCTTTTCCTACGAGGAAGCCGCCACGATCTGCGACTGCGCGGTCGGCACCATCAAAAGCCGCGTCAACCGGGCCCGTAACGCCCTGACGCGCGTACTCGCCGTGGAGGGCGGGCGTGAATTCGGTCCAGGGGACACGGGTCAGGCCGCACTGGGGAATTCCATCCTGCCCTCTTCTTCCTGACAACCGACTATCCACACCCGTGATCGGCCGTGTTCAAGAGTTTCAAGAGCCGCATCATCATCCTGCTGTTCCTGGCCAATCTGCCGGCGGCGCTCGTGGCCGTGGCGGCGGGGGTGTCCAGCTACGGCGATGCACGCGCCTTGCAACAACTGGCGGTCCAGCAGGCGGCCGAGATACTGGCGTCGCGCGCGGGAGAGGTCCTGGGTGTCGCGCGCGCGGTGATTTCGACGCTGGCGCCGAACACGGCGCTCGTGCAGGACAGTGAAAGCTGTCGGATACGGCTTGAAGCCACGATCGCCAGCACCATGCATCACACCGGCGCGTTCCTGTCCCGGGAGGACGGGCAACTGGTGTGCTCGGCCGGGCGCGTGCCCGAGCAGGCGGAGAACCGCGCGTCGCTGTTCAACGTGGTGGCCGGCAGGGGGCCGGGCCACGCCGCCGTCTTCCTGGCCGAAAGCATGAATGCTCCGAACCCTCGCGTGGTGGCGGCGCGCACCGTTCCCCTTGCGGACGGCACGGCGGGCATACTGGCGCTGACCATCGAGGGGCGCGTGTTCGACCGCCTGTTCGACGATGTGCTGCCGCTTCCCCGTGATGGAGCCATCCTGACGGGCACAGGCCATGGACTGGCGTCCGATCCGGCGACGGAGAGTGCCGACTGGCGACCCGCCCTGGCGGCGGTCCAGCCGCGGGTGACCACCGGCTTCACGGCGCGCGGGGCGGACGACGTCCTGCGATTTTATGTGATGGCGCCTATCCCGGGGACCTCCGCCTTCGTCATGATGGCGCGGCCCGACAGTGTCATCGGCGCCCAGGATACGCGCCAATTGCTCGCGACGCTGGGCGTGCCGCTGGCGATGATCGCCTTCAGCATCATCGCGGTCCTGCTCGGTTTCAACCGTTTCGTCCTGCGCTGGGTGCGGCGTCTGCGCGTCAATGCCTTCGACTATGCCGCCGGCCATTACGACAGTCGGATCGAGGGGCTGGAGAGCGCCCCGCGCGAGATCGCCGATCTGGGAGATGCCTTCAACACCATGGCGCGCGAGGTCACGGACAGGTCCAACGCGCTGGAACGGGCGCTCCTGGATAAGGACCGCATCCTGCGCGAGTTGCACCACCGGGTGAAGAACAATTTCCAGATGATCGCCAGCCTTCTCGCCCTTCAGCGGCGCGAACTGCCGGCCGAGGTGCGGCCTCTCCTGCGCGTGCCGGAAGACCGGGTGCTGGCCATGGCCGCCGCGCACAAGGCCTCCTATGCGAGCGGCGAGATCGGGCATGTCCAGGTGCTCGATCTCCTGTCGGACGTGGCGGTCCAGATCCGCCAGAGCTTCGGGGCGCGCGCGCCGAAGATCCACGTGAAGGCGGCACCGGATGTGGTCGAGACCGAGGTCGATCTCGACCGCGCCGTGCCCATGGCCTTGTTGACATCGGAACTGGTCAGCGCGGCCCTTGCCCAGACCGGCGACGGCACGCTCGTCATCAACATCACGCGGCTTGAGGATGAAGAGGGGCTCCGGCTTGAGATCAGCGCGCCGGGCATCAGTGGAACCCTGCCGCGCACCGCCCTGCCGGGACGCCTCGTGACGGCCTATATCGCCCAACTGCACGCCCGGCTCGACAGCAGCCAAGCCGATGTGCTGAGCATCATCGTGCCGCAGCCCATCCTGCCCGCGCCGGCCTGACGCGGCGGAGCCGGTCAGGATCGGAACTGATGTGCCCGTCCGGAAGGATCACACCGCCGGAGGGCGGCGGCCGGTGATCATCCCGTAGACCAGCGACAGGACGAACAGGATGATGGCGACGACGAAGATGATCTTCGCGATCGAGACCGCCGTTCCGGCGATGCCGCCGAAGCCGAGCGCCGCCGCGATCAGCGCGACAATCAGAAAGGTGAGAGCCCATCCGAGCATGACAATCTCCACTGGACGCACCGATGACGGGGCATCGGCTGTTCGGTCGGAATAACGCGCGGACGCGGGAAAGGTTCACTCTCCGGGCAAGGCACCCGTCTGCGCGCCGAGGCCGAGCGCGGCCAGCGTCGCCGCGATGTGGGGCGGAAGCTCCGCCGCCACCCGCACCGGATCGAGGCCGTCGCGCATGGGGATGACGATGGCCGCCGCGTGCAGATGCAGCATCGGTCCGGCGGGCGGCGGCGGCGAGCTGGCGTAGATTCGCTCCCCCAGTATCGGGCAGCCGAGTTCGGCCAGATGGACCCTGATCTGGTGGGTGCGGCCGGTGAGCGGTTTCAATTCGACCAGCGACAGCCCGCCCGCCTCGCCGAGAAGGCGGTAGTCGGTAGTAGAGGGCATGCCCTTGTCCCGGTCGACCTTCATCCACCAGCCGCGCGTTTCCGACCTCTTGGCCAGCGGCAGGTCGATGCGTCCGCTGTCTTCGGGCGGCCGCCCCTGCGTGACCGCAAGGTAGGTCTTTTCCACCCGGCCCGACGCGAACAGCTTGCCGAGGCGTGCGAGCGCCTTGCGGTGCCGCCCGAGCACGAGGCAGCCGGAGGTCTCGCGGTCGAGGCGGTGCGCCAGTTCCGGTGCGCGGGGCAGGCCGAACGTCAGGGCGCCGAAATGGCGGTCCAGCGTGTCGCCGCCCTTGGGGCCGGCGTGCACGGGAAGGCCCGGCGGCTTGTCGATCACGAGGATCAGGCCATCGCGGTAGAGCACGCGAGACTGCATTTCGTCGGGTGTCATGGCACGGCCCTGGCCCTGGATGGGCGTCTGCTTTACCTGAACGGGCGCGTCCCGCAAAGCCGCGCGGGCTTGGCGTGGCCGCACGGGGCGGGCTACATGGCCTTGATGACCGACGCACCGCTGACACCACCCGCCATCCTCGTCGCCGACATCGGCGGCACCAACAGCCGCTTCGCCCTCGTCGCCGGCGGCGAATTGACGGCGCGCCTGTCGGTGTCCAACGACGAGGCCGGGAGCCTTGAAGCCGCGGTCGACCGATTCCTGGCGGTGCAGAAGGCGCGTCCGAGCCATGCGGTGCTGGCGGTGGCGGCTCCGGTCGGGGCGCGCGCGGTGCGGCTGACGAACCGCGACTGGATCATCGACGCGGAGGCGCTGGAGCGCCGGTTCGGGTTTGCGCGGGTCGATCTTCTGAACGATTTCGCCGCTGTCGCCCATGGGTTGCCACGGCTCGGAGCGGATCAACTGCACATGATCGGACCAGCCGAGACCGCCGCCGCGACCAAGGTGGTGCTGGGTCCCGGCACCGGGCTTGGCGTCGCCGCGCTGATCGAAAGCAACGGCGTCTGGCGCGCCTTGCCCAGCGAAGGGGGGCACATCGAGCTTGCCGCCACCACGGCGCGGGAAGCGGAGGTGTTCGCCCTGCTGCGCCGGCGTCTCGGGCGGGTGTCGGCGGAATTCGTCGTGTCCGGCATGGGCCTCGCCCATCTCGACGCGGCCTTCGCCGAAACCGATGGGACACCCTATGTGCCGCGCGACGGCGCGGAGGTGGAGCGGGCGGCGCGGGCCGGCGAGGCGCGGGCTCTGGACGTCATGACCCTGTTCGCCGATGCGCTGGCGCGGTTCGCGGGGGACATGGCCGTGACCTTCGTGGCGCGGGGCGGGGTCTACATCGCGGGCGGCATCGTGCCGAAGATCGTGGACCGCCTCGATCCGGGCCGGTTCCGTGAAGCATTTGAAGCCAAGGCCCCCCATCAGGCGCTCATGGCCGGGATCGCGACGGGCGTCATACTGGAGCAGGACCCAGGGCTTTTTGGCTGCCTGGCCTATGCCGCTCAAAAGTATAAATAATTATCGGTCTGTTGTATTATCAAGTATTGATTGCGGTAACATGATTCCGATAACAGTTAAATTTACTGTGATTTCAATGTATTGTTGTTTAATTGATTTTTAAAACGTACCTTTATCTCCAGATGCGGCGACCAATTGGAGAGAACACATGAAGACGATTATTGCTGCGAGCGCGATCATTGCTGCTTTTGCCATTGCCCCGGCTCAGGCCATGTCGCCGATCACCACCGTGAAAACCATTGCCAGCGACGCGTCGATCCATGAGATCGGCACGCGCGTCACCAAGAAGAGGAGCGTTTCCGCCGGTTCGTCATCCTCGCTGCTGAACAGCGGGCTCGGCCTCAATCTCGGCAATCTGCTGGGCGTCGATCTCGGCCTCGGCATCCTGCAAAGCAACAGCTACGCCCAGCAGAAGTCCTTCACCAATATCCAGAAGAACTCCAGCAAGCGGCATCGCTGACACGGAACGGCGCTGAGCGCTGGTGCCCCCTCCCATGCTCATGCGCCTCGGGGCGACGGCGGTCATCGACCGCCGTCGTTCTGTGCGATGCGCGCGACGAGCCCCAGGCCGACGCGCCATTCGCGGCCCGTGTCGCCGCCCTCCGGGTAGCTCCTCGCCCAGGCGTGCGATACGGCCAGCCGCAACGCCGCGGTGGGCGTCATCCGGCGCTCCACCGCGGTGGTCACGGGATGGGTGAGGCTGGAGACGCCGAACTGGAGGTAGCGCGACCATTCCGCGTCGTAGCCGGCCTCCGCGAAGACGCCGTCCCAGACGCGATGGCGGTAGCGGCCCGCCGCTGAGCGGGTCAGGACGTCCTTTGCCAGGAACAGGTCGTCGTCTTCCAGCCGGGTCATCAGCCCGGCTTCGACGCGGCCGTTCGTGCCGACCGGAATGGCGGCTTCCGCGTCGAGCGCGAAGGCGTTCACGTCCGAGAAGACCTCTTCATCGTAGCGGCGCATGATCCGGCCCAGGGTGACGCTGGCGGTGAAGGAGCCGGTGTAGCCCGCCTCGATCCCGGCGAAGAGGGTTTCGCTGCCGCGCTTGCGGCCGAAGATGTCGGTCGCGAGGTCCGGCAGCCTGCGGCCGAAGCTTGCCACCGGCGCCAGCGCGAAGCCGCCGCCGAGATCGGCGCGCAGGGCCAGTTCCGCCGTCAGGTCGAGCCGGTCGCGGTCCTCGCCCGGCAGCAGGATGTCGAAGCCGAGGTCATAATCGCCGAACCGCTTGCGTTCGATCTGGACGGCGGGTTCGAGGGTGAGGCGTCCGATGCCATGTTCGCCGCGCAGGACGACGCGGCCGGTCTGGGTGACGAGGCCCTCGTCGTCGTCATAACCGGCGGTGGCTTCCAGGGTGACCGCGCTGGTCTCCGACAGCGCGCCGCGCAGCGCCAGCGTCGCCTCCACCGAGCGCCGGTCGAGGTCGCGGGCGCGGGGCAGCGTCTCGTAGGAGCCGCGCAGGGCAAAGTCGACGAAGGGCTTGTCGCCGCCGCTGGTGGCGGTGATGAGCAGATCGCCGCTGTGGAAGGGGCTGGTGCGGCCGCCGGGATACTGATCGGCGTTGGAGGAATAGCCGGCTTCGCCGGTATAGGTGACGGCGACCTCGGCGTGCGCGCGCGGATCAACTGCCGCCGCGATCGCCGCCAGCGCCACTCCCGCCACCAGTCCCTTGCCGTATCGCGCCCGTCCGCCTGTGCCCATGGCGGCAGTAAGGGCCGTTAACCTTGAGGCCGCGTTCCGCAGGGCTGTTATGGATAACGGATTGTTCGGCTCGCGGTCATCCTCGCCATGATCACACCAGCACCGGTTTTGCCAACCGGCAGTTCCCGGCGGAAGGATTTTCCTTCCGCCGGGAACACGGTCAAGATCGTGGGTATCGCTCGCCTTGCTGTCCTGAATCAGGCTTCGGCATGGATGCGTTTCCGACGCGAGCCAGCGCCAGCGCGAGCATCAAACTCACTCGCCATGCGATATTATGCGATACTGTTCTTCTTTCGTCCTGTAGATGAAGCCCGCATCCTCCAGATCACTTCTGATCTCTGACAGGTCTCCTCCTACGCGCGACTTGACCATTTCACGGAGCTTATCGGCTGCCTCCAAGAGCTTCTCGCGCTCCTTGCTGCCTTTAGGGTAGCTGTTCGCCTTTGTGACAAGCTTGGAGGCAAGCTCTGATCCGTAGTTCGCGGCCTCATAGGACAACTGTTCGCCTGGCGTCGTTAGATCGTCAAATGTCCTGAAATCCGCGATGATGCTTTCAGAGCTCTGATCGGGGCTGATGTGAAGCGTCTTCCCGCCTAGCCAAACAAAGTTGGTGTCCGGATCGGCCAATTCCTTCCGTTCCTTTATAAAGGTATTCTCTACCTGGGCGCTATCTTCTTCCGTGTAATGACCGTCGCTGATGACGTCCTGGATGGCGGCCGCAGTCTTGTCGAACTTGAGTTTTTTCAGAAAATTCGCGAACTCATCGGTATGCTCGCTGTCTCCGCGGTCCGTCTTTCCCTTATTATCACTCATCTTTTCATGCCAAGTGAAAAGATTCTCAATTATATTGTCATCTGACTTCACATTTGATGCGCCGGCCATTAGTATTTCCCCATAATGATACTGGATATGCGGGGGCGTGTTAATATTGATTATTAATTATGTCAACTATAATAAATCGGTTTTAATTTGAAAGTGTGCTTTGTATTCACATTAATTAATCGATTGAGGGAGCGCAGATTGAATCCTCAGGGATGCAAGCGATCTGCGGGAGAATTCCCCGGCGTTCCGTCGTGTCATTGCGATCCATCCGGTATCAAGAAAAAGAAGGGATTGTCCTTCTGAATACAGTTGCCGTTGGAAATATGATGACTTGGGTGCTGGCCCGATCGATGGTCGTGATGCCGCCACGGTCCTTCCCCAGCCGGTCAGCGGCGCCTTTCCCCCGAGCGTCATTGAAAGCCGCCGTGTGCTTTACTGCGTGAGATCGATGCCTCGTGATGGATGGTGAACTCAGCTTTCGCCGGTTGCCGTCCGCGCCACACCATCAGAAGCCCTGGCCCGGTGAAGGAACGGCCGGCGTCGTCGTCATGGGTGCCTTGTGATGGCGTACCGCCGTGCTGTTACGGCTGACAGCTCACCCGGCGGCGTCGGGCAGTTTCGCGCGGGTGTGCTGTTTCACGTCCATGGTGCCGGTCTTGCCGATGGTGTCGTAATGGGTGTCGAGCCAGAGCTTGCCCGCCAGCCGTCCGCCGTCGCGCAGGCCCTGGAGGAAATCCCAGTCGGCATTGGATTTGGTGGAAGCGGACAGTTCCTTCAGCGCCTCGTCGGCGGCGACGCGGTGGAGGCGGATCTTCTTGTAGCCGTCGGGGCCGCCGTGCTTCAGCTTGCCGTCGTCGATCAGGCGGTTGACGAAGTCGATGGCGCGGAATTCGGCGATCAGCGAGGAATTGAAGGTGATCTCGTTCATGCGGTTCATGATCTCGCGCGCGGTGCGCGGCGTTTCCTTGCGCTCGATCGGGTTGATCTGGATGATGACCACATCCTCGGTGCCGGTGGTGCGGTAGAAGGGGAACAGGGCGGGATTGCCCATGTAGCCGCCGTCCCAATAGGGCACGCCGTCGATCTCCACCGCCTGGAACACCTGCGGGAGGCAGGCGGAGGCCATGACCGCATCGACGCTCACGTCCTTTTCGGAGAAGACCCGCACCTTGCCGGTGTGGACGTTGGTGGCCGAGATGAACAGCTTGTGGCTGCGGCAGGCGTGGATGGCGTCGACATCGATGATGCTCTCGACGATGCCGCGCATGGGGCTGAGGTCGAAGGGGTTGCTGTCGTAAGGTGAGAAGAAGCGCGTCGCCGCGTCCCACATGATGTAGGACGGGCTCATGTCGAGGTCGTTGCCCCAGATCAGCTTCTCGATCGGCGTCTGCACCGGGACCAGCCGGGCGAGCCGCGACATGGCGCGCCACAGGCGGTGGAGCGTTTCGCGCGCGCCGTCGGGTCCGCCCGTGACCATGCCGGAGATCAGCGCCGCGCCGTTCATGGCCCCGGCGGAGGTGCCGGAGATCGCCTCGAACGAGAGGCGGCCGTCCTCCAGCAGGTAATCGAGCACGCCCCAGGTGAAGGCGCCGTGCGCGCCGCCGCCCTGGAGCGCGAGGTTGACGGATTTGCTCACTGCGCGACCCAGCCGCCGTCGATGGACTGGATCGAGCCGGTGATGGAACGCGCGGAATCCGTTGTCAGGAACAGCGCGAGCGCGGCGATCTCCTCGACGGTGACGAATTCCTTGGTGGGCTGGGCGGCCAGCAGCACGTCCTTCTTGACCTGCTCCTCGGTCAGGCCGCGCGCCTTCATGGTGTCGGGGATCTGCTTTTCGACCAGCGGCGTCCAGACATAGCCCGGCGCGATGGCGTTGACGGTGATGCCGTGCTCGGCCACTTCCAGCGCGACCGTCTTGGTCAGGCCCGCGAGGCCGTGCTTGGCCGCCACATAGGCCGCCTTGAACGGCGAGGCGACGAGCGCATGGGCCGAGGCGGTGCTGATGATGCGGCCCCATTTGCGTTTCTTCATGCCGGGCACCGCCGCGCGGATGCCGTGGAAGGCGGCGTTGAGGTTGAGCGCGATGATGGCGTCCCACTTCTCGACGGGGAAGTCCTCGATGGGCGAGACGTATTGAATGCCGGCGTTGTTGACGAGGATGTCGACCGAGCCGAATTTCTCTTCCGCTTCCGCGATCAGTCCGGCCACTTCCTTGCCGTTGATGAGGTTGGCGCTGGAATAGCCGACCTTGACGTCGAACTCCTTCTTCAGGGCCTTGCGGATGTCCTCGACGGCCTTGGGCTTGTCGATGCCGTTCAGCATGACGTTGGCCCCGTGGCGGGCCAGTTCGCGGGCGATGGCAAGGCCGATGCCGCTGCTCGATCCGGTGACGACGGCGCTTTTTCCGGCGAGGTGGGACATGGGGGAGGTCTCCTGGAAGGACGGGAACGATGAGCTCAAGGTTGTGCAGCGCGGCGCGTTTGGCAATGCAGCATGATGCGGATTTCGCACGACGAGGTGGCGAAACGTCCCAATAATGTTACATCTTGCCTCAAGATGACGACGCACGACCACCATCACGATCACGGAAGCTGCCAGCGCGGCGCGGCCGAGGCCCTGGGCCGGGCGGAGGAGGTCTGCGCCTCGCGCGGGTCGCGGCTGACGCCGATCCGCGCCCGTGTCCTGGCGGCCCTCGCCGACAGCCATACGCCGGTCGGGGCCTACGACCTGATGGACCGCCTCGCGGAGGACGGCAAGCGGCCCGCGCCGATCACGGTCTACCGGGCGCTGGACTTCCTGCTGGAAAACGGCCTCGTGCATCGGCTGGAAAGCCGCAACGCATACCTCGCCTGCGACCACACGCACGACCAGGGCGCGCCGGTGGTGTTCCTGATCTGCGACAGCTGCGGCGAAGTGTCGGAGGCCCCGGCCGCCGACATCGGCGACAGCCTTGCCGCTTTGCTGGCGCGGGAAGGCTTCAAGGCCCGCACGCAGCTGGTCGAGATCGCGGGCGAATGCGCGCAATGCGCCGGCGCGGCTTTGGAATGAAGGGTTCACACATATGACATCACGCAAGCTGAATGTGGCGCGCATGGCTGCCTGGGGCGCGATCCTCGGAGCGCCGTTCCTGCTGGCGCGGATGCATCTGTCCGGCGAAAGCCTGCCGGAGGATGGCGGCGTACTGACCGGTTTCGTCATCGGCGGCATGCTGCTCGGCGCGGCGCTGGGGGCGGTGTTCGCCCTTATCCGCAACAGCACGACCACATGATCGGGACGCAGGCGACAGGGATCAGCCGATGATCGACGCGGCAGCGCATCAAAGCGAACGGCGCAGGACCCAGGGGGTGCGCGTCGGCGGCATCACGGTCGGCGGCGGCGCCCCCGTGGTGGTGCAGTCCATGACCAACACCGACACCGCCGACATCGACGGCACCGTCGCCCAGGTGGCCGCGCTGTGGCGCGCGGGTTCGGAACTGGTGCGCATCACGGTCGACCGCGACGAGGCGGCGGCGGCGGTCCCCGTCATCCGCGACAGGCTGGAGCGCATGGGCGTGCTCGTGCCGCTGGTGGGCGATTTCCACTACATCGGCCACAAGCTGCTGGCGGATCATCCGGCCTGCGCCGCGGCGCTCGCCAAATACCGCATCAATCCCGGCAACGTCGGTTTCAAGGACAAGAAGGACAAGCATTTCGCCCAGATCATCGAGATCGCCATGGCCAACGGCAAGGCGGTGCGGATCGGCGGCAACTGGGGCTCGCTCGACGGCGAGCTCTTGACCCGGCTGATGGACGAGAACGCGGCCAGCGCGACTCCGGTCACGGCGCGCGAGGTGACGCAGGAAGCTCTGGTGCAGTCGGTGCTGATCGCGGCGGAGCGGGCGGTCGAACTGGGCATGGGGCGCGACAGGATCATCCTGTCGGCCAAGGTCTCGGCGGTGCAGGACCTGATCGCGGTCTATCGCATGATGGCCGGGCGTTCCGATTTCGCGCTGCACCTCGGTTTGACCGAGGCGGGCATGGGCTCCAAGGGCATCGTCGCGTCCTCGGCGGCCATGGGCGTGCTCTTGCAGCAGGGCATCGGCGACACCATCCGCGTCTCGCTGACGCCGGAGCCGGGCGGCGACCGCACGCTTGAGGTGCAGGTCGCGCAGGAAATCCTGCAAACCATGGGTTTCCGCAGCTTCGTGCCGCTGGTGGCCGCCTGTCCGGGCTGCGGGCGCACCACCTCCACCGTGTTCCAGGAGCTGGCGCAGGAGGTGCAGGGCTACATCCGCGACCGCATGCCGGAGTGGAAGCGGCTCTATCCCGGCGCGGAGGTTCTGAAGGTCGCGGTGATGGGCTGCATCGTCAACGGGCCGGGCGAGAGCAAGCATGCCGACATCGGCATCTCGCTGCCGGGCACGGGCGAGGAGCCGACCGCGCCGGTGTTCGTCGACGGCAAGAAGGTCGCGACCCTGCGCGGGCCGGCGCTGACGAGCGATTTCAAGGTGATGGTGGAGGATTACGTGGCGCGCCGCTTCGGCGTGGGGCGCGACGCGGCGGAGTAGCGCGCCGCACCTCAACCCCTTTCTCACGCGACGCTTTGCATGGCGGCCGTCTCGAAGGATGGGCCGTAAATGTCCGGCGCTTGCGTGCTCATGAATGAAGCTATGCAAAGCTCCCGTGGGAGAAAAGTGCCGCCGGGAGGCCGGGTAGAGTCCACCGGACTTGATCGGGGATCAGCCGATCATCCGGCTGTCGGAGATGCCTGGGACCATGCGCCTGTCTTCGTCTTGGCGCGACCGTCGGCCGGAAGGCCCCGCGTTCACCGCCCCAGCTTCTCGATCTTTTCCTTCATCTCGGCGATCTGCTGCTTCAGTTCGTCGATGTCGCTTCCCGTGCCCGTGCCGCGCTCCTTTGGCGCTTCGGCCGCCGGAGCGGCGGCGCCCGGCGCCGGGAAGGGCGAGAACATGCGGAAGGCCTTCTCGTACATCGCCATGTTGGTGCGCACCTGCTCCTCCATGGAGGCGAAGGTGTTGCCGCCCAGCGCCTTGCCCATGTGGTCGCGGAACTTGCCCTGCTCGCGGGTCAGCGATGCGATCGACATGTCGAGATAGGACGGCACCAGCGACTGCATGCTGTCGCCATAGAAACGGATCAATTGCCGCAGGAAGGTGATCGGCAGCAGATTGGTGCCCTTGCCCTCCTGCTCGAAGATGATCTGGGTCAGGACCGAGCGGGTGATGTCCTCCCCCGTCTTGGCGTCGATCACGACGAACTCCGCACCGTCCTTGACCATGACGGCCAGGTCTTCCAGCGTCACATAGGTGCTGGTGCCGGTGTTGTAGAGGCGGCGGTTGGCGTATTTCTTGATTGTGATCGGCTCGGTCGTCGTTGTCATACGCGTGGCTTTTCCGGGAACACAAGGACAGTCGTTACATCCCTACGATAGAGCGATTGTCCCGGACCTGCCACCTTTTCGTCAGAATGATGCGAAGCCGTTGTCGGTGAATTTACTGCCGACATTCCGCTGTCGGTCAGGAGGCTGGCTGGCGACCCGATTTCGGAACAAGATGAAGCTGAAATCCCCGTATCCGTCCGGCTTGACACGGGTTGTGCCGTGCCGAAGATGCGGGCAAAGGGTGCAGGGCACCGTGCCAATCGTCAAATATGGGAGACTTCAAATGCCGTCAGGTGAGGATGTGGTCATCGTCGGAGCGGCGCGCACGCCGGTCGGATCGTTCAACGGCGCGCTGGCCAGCTTGCCCGCGCACAAGCTGGGCGAGGTCGCCATCAGGGCGGCGCTGGAGCGCGCGGGCGTGGATAGCAAGGATGTATCCGAAAGCATCCTCGGCCAGGTGCTGACGGCGGGCGAGGGGCAGAACCCGGCCCGGCAGGCGTCCGTCGCCGCCGGCATTCCGGTCGAAAGCCCGTCCTGGGTGGTCAACCAGCTCTGCGGTTCGGGCCTGCGCGCCGTGGCGCTGGGCTATCAGGCGATCCTCAACGGCGACAGCGAGATCGTCGTCGCCGGCGGCCAGGAGAGCATGAGCCAGGCGCCGCATTGCGCCAACATGCGCAACGGCACCAAGATGGGCTCGCTGGAACTGGTCGACACCATGATCAAGGACGGCCTGTGGGACGCCTTCAACGGCTACCACATGGGCACCACCGCCGAGAATGTCGCCGCCAAGTGGCAGATCACCCGCGAGCAGCAGGACAGCTTCGCCGTGGCCTCGCAGAACAAGGCGGAAGCGGCGCAGAAGGCCGGGCGCTTCAAGCAGGAAATCGCGCCGGTGACGATCTCCACCCGCAAGGGCGACATCGTGGTCGCCGACGATGAATACCCGCGCCACGGCGCGACGCTGGAAGGCATGCAGAAGCTCCGGCCGGCCTTTAGCAAGGACGGTTCGGTCACGGCCGGCAACGCCTCGGGCATCAACGACGGCGCGGCCGCCGTGGTGCTGATGACCGCCCGGGAAGCCGAAAAGCGCGGCGCGAAGCCGCTGGCGCGTATCGTGTCCTGGGCGCAGGCGGGCGTCGATCCGGCGATCATGGGCTCCGGCCCGATCCCGGCCTCGCGCAAGGCGCTGGAGAGGGCCGGATGGTCGGCCTCCGACCTCGACTTGATCGAAGCCAACGAGGCCTTCGCCGCGCAGGCCTGCGCGGTCAACAAGGATCTCGGCTGGGACACCGACAAGGTCAACGTCAACGGCGGCGCCATCGCCCTCGGTCATCCGATCGGCGCGTCCGGGGCGCGCGTGCTGGTGACGCTCCTGCACGAAATGGAAAAGCGCGACGCCAAGAAGGGCCTCGCCACGCTGTGCATCGGCGGCGGCATGGGCATCGCCATGTGCGTCGAGCGCGACTGATTTCGAGCATTCGGACGGGGCGGCCAAAACCGTCCCGTCTGTAACAATCGACAGAACCGGCCGAATCACAAAGAAGCAGGCTGTCGGGACAACCAGAGGGAGAATGACATGGCACGGGTGGCGTTGGTCACGGGGGGCACGCGCGGCATCGGCGCGGCCATTTCCACGGGTCTGAAGGATGCCGGTTACACCGTCGCCGCGACCTACGCGGGCAACGACGAGAAGGCGAATGCCTTCAAGGCCGAGACCGGCATCGCGGTGTTCAAGTGGGATGTGGCCGACGCGACGGCCTGCGCCGAGGGCATCGCCAGGGTCGAGGCCGATCTCGGCCCGGTGGACGTGCTGGTCAACAACGCGGGCATCACGCGCGACGGCATGTTCCACAAGATGACCCATGCGCAATGGTCCGAGGTGATGCGCACCAACCTCGACAGCATGTTCACCATGACCCGTCCGGTGATCGAGGGCATGCGCGGACGCGGGTTCGGACGCATCATCAACATCTCCTCGATCAACGGCCAGAAGGGCCAGATGGGCCAGGCCAACTATTCCGCCGCGAAAGCAGGCGTCATCGGCTTCACCAAGGCGCTGGCGCAGGAAAACGCCTTCAAGGGCGTGACGGTCAACGCCATCTGCCCCGGCTACATCAACACCGAGATGGTGGCGGCGGTGCCGGAAGAAGTCCTGAAGAAGATCGTCGGCGGCATCCCGGTCGGCCGTCTCGGCACGGCCGAGGAGATCGCCGCGGCGGTGGTCTATCTCGCCGGCGACCTCGCGGGCTTCGTGACGGGCTCGACGCTGACCATCAACGGCGGCCAGTATATGGCGTGACGGCATGGACGGATACTGACGACGTGTATACGCTGTCAGTATCCTTGGTCCGGAGGCCGACCCATGTCCAAGCAGGCTGTGTTCACCATGAAGCTCGAACCGGAGCTTCGCGACGACTTTATCGCCGAGGCCGAGGCGGTCCATCGCCCGGCCTCGCAAGTGGTGCGCGAGCTGATGCGGGATTTCATCCGGCGCCAGCGCGAGGCTCGTGACTACGACGCCTTCGCCCAGGGTAAGGTGGATGCCGCAAGGGCCTCGATGCGCGCCGGGAAGGGGCGGTCCGACGCTGAGGTCGAGGCCGTCTTCGCCGCGCGCCGGGTCAGGGCCGACAGCCAGGCATGAAGGTCTTCTGGGCTCCGCAGGCCGAGCGGGACCGCGCCGACATCTGGGACCACATCGCGCTCGACAGTCCCTCCGCCGCTGCCCGCATAGACCTTCTGTTCAGCGAGGCGGCGGCGAGCCTTGCCCGTTTCTCCGAGCGCGGACGCCCGGGCATCGGGCCCGGCACCCGTGAGTTGCAGCCGCATGAGAGTTACCGCTTGATCTATGAGGTCAACGGAGATGATGTCTGGGTGCTGGCCCTCATCCATTCCGCGCGGCACTGGCCGCCCTTTCGCGACCGACCCCATATTCCATGACCCGTCCGACCCTCATCGGCTTTGCCGCCATCCTGCTCTGGTCGACGCTGGCCCTGCTGACGGCGGCGAGCGGACGGGTGCCGCCGTTCCAGCTTGCCGCGCTGACCTTCCTGATCGGCGGGCTTGCCGGCCTGCCCTTCGTGGCGCGCCGTGGACTGGGGGTGCTGAAGCAGCCGCCGCTGGTCTGGCTCCACGGCGTCGGGGGGCTGTTCGGCTATCACTTCGCCTATTTCTCCGCGTTGAGGCTGGCCCCGCCCGCCGAGGCCGGGCTGATCGCCTATCTCTGGCCGCTGCTGATCGTGCTGCTGTCCGCCGCGCTTCCGGGCGAGCGGCTGCGCCTGGTCCATATCTTCGGCGCGCTCATGGGCTTTGCCGGCACGGTGACGCTCATCACCGGACGCGGCGGCGGCCTCGCCTTCGATCCGGCCTTCCTTCCCGGCTACGCGGCGGCGCTGGTCTGCGCGGTGATCTGGGCGGTCTATTCGGTGGCCTCGCGGCGCTTTTCCGAGGTGCCGACCGAGGCCGTCGCGGGCTTCTGTCTTGCCACCGCCGCC
>JBEBSP010000047.1:0-17128 GCA_040394255.1 Agaricicola taiwanensis
CACGGCGACGGATCGCATCCACCGTTGCAAGCCCCGTTGATTGCGGCGGACGGCGTGGCCGTTGGATGTTGCGGTTCCATGCTTTTGCCCAGACTTGCCGCGCTGTCTTGTTCGGCAGCCGCGTTAAGATCATGGGCATAGGCTCGCCTCGAATATAGAGAGGCTTCATGATCGCGAATTCCGCTTCGCTCCAGACGCGCAGCGGCCTGGCTATCCGGCAGCGCCAGGCCTTGGCTTCAATGGCACTCCGGGTCCGCTCCGGAAGCGCCAGAACCAGGGCCTTGTAATCAGGATACAAGCGCTTCAGTGTCTTTATCTCTTCGACTGTCCACAGCCGTTGCCCGCTGTAGGTCAAACCCGTTCTCATCATATAGGCTTGATTGACGGCGGCGGAGTTCATCGCCGCCCGTTGATATCTCGACAACAGCATTCTGCCCTCCAACGAACCGTCGCGAGGCACGACCGATCACTGTTTTGAAGCTTGCGCATGTCACCCACTTAACAATACGCCGCACGTCCATGCTTTAAACCACCCCATGCTCCCCTACCCCGCCGTCCTCACCCTCCTCGGCATCGGCCAGCTCATCAGCTGGTCGGCGTTCTATTATTCCTTCTCGTCCTTCGTGCTGCCGATGCAGGCGGCGCTCGGGTGGGACAGGACCGTGCTCATGGGCGCCTTCTCGCTCGGGCTGGCGGTCTGGAGCCTTACGACCTATGCCGTCGGCGCGGCCATCGACCGGGGGCATGGCCGCTGGCTCATGACCGGCGGGAGCCTCGTCGGCGGGCTCGGGATCATGCTCTGGGCGCAGGTCACCCAGCCGTGGATGATGTATGCCGCCTGGGCCATGATCGGCGCGGCCATGGCCATGACGCTCTATGAGCCGGCCTTCACCATCCTCACCCGCCGCTATCCCGACCGCTACCGGCAGGGCATCACGGCGCTGACGCTGGTCGGCGGCTTCGCCAGCACGGTCGGCTTTCCCGTGGCGGCAGGGCTGCTGGCGGTGACCGACTGGCGTTCCGCGCTGATGACGATCGGCGGCGTGCTGATCCTGTTCGTCGCGCCCGCGCATTTCCTCGCGCTGCGCGGCGGCGGGGAGATGGTCCTGCCCGTGAGCGCCGGGTCGGCGGACGGTCCTCCTCCCGAGCGCAGCGTCGCGCTGGTGGCCGCCGCCGGCACACCGGCCTTCTGGCTGCTGATGACGACCTTCGCGTTCTATTCCTTCGCGGCGGCGGCGCTGTGGGCGCACGTCATGCCGGCCTTCGCCGCCAAGGGCCTCAGCACCGCCCAGGCGCTTTCGGTGCTGGTCTGGGTCGGACCGGCCCAGGTCGCGGGCCGGATCGCCTTCATCGCCTTCGGCAAGGGCGCGAATCCGCGGGTCCTGGGCATCTTCGTGCTGAGCGGACTGCCGGTGGCCTTCGCGCTGTTCGCCATGACATCGCACATGGCCGGTCTGATCGCCTTCGCCGTGCTGTTCGGCGCGGCCAACGGTCTGGTTTCGATCGTGCGCGGCAGCCTGCTGCCGGAGTATTTCGGGCGCGCCCATCTCGGGCGGATCGGCGGGGCCATGTCGACCGTGGCGCTGTTCGCGCGAGCGATTGCGCCGCTGTCGGTCGCCTGGGTTCTGGCGCTGACCATGGGGTACGACGCGGTCATGCTGGGCCTGGCGGCGCTGGGCGTCCTGGCGGTGGCGAGTTTCGCCATGGCGCGGCCGCCGCACCACGCGCCCTGAAACGCAAACGGGCGGCGCCAAGCGCCGCCCGTCGTCGTTGTTGTTGTAGGCCAGCCTTACTTGACGCCGAACACCGTGCGCCAGTGTTCGACCATCTTCTTGCTGCGCTCGGGCGTCAGAATGGTCGCGCCATCCACGGTGTTCTTGAGCTGCGCGGTCGCGGGGGTGTGCGACAACGCCGGAGCGCCGTTGCGCGTCACCGGCAGACCGCAATACTCCTGAAGGTACTTCTGGCCGTCTTCGGTCATGAGCCAGTTGAGCAGGACCTTGCCGGCGTTGGGATGCGGCGCCTTCTTGGCCACGAAGGCCATGTTGGACGACAGCGTCGTGCCGCTGTCGGGATAGACGAAGCCGACCGGCGCACCATCGGCCAGAAGCGGATTGAGCGGCAGGTCGCTCAGTTCGGCGATCTGGATATCGCCGCGGATGATCGCCTGGATGATGCCGCCGGATCCTTCGAAGAAGCGGACATCCATGTCCTTCAGCTTCTGCGCGGTATCGCCGAGGCCCTTGTCTTCCCAATAGGCCACGATCTGCTGGATCGAAATGGAACGCCACGGCGGATTCATACCGATCTTGCCCTTCCATTTCGGGTCGAACAGATCGGTCCATTCCTTCGGCTCATCCTCGGGTTTCACCGCCGTCTTGCTCCAGATGATCGCCTCGCGTGCGTTCTGGAGCGTGAAGGCCATGTTCTGGTGGTTGGCGTCGGCCGGGAAGTTCGGCAGTTCCGGCGGCGTCCATTCCGTCATCCAGCCGTTCTTCATGCCCTCGGTGATGCGTTCCTCGGCATAGGTCAGCACGACGTCAGCGAGATGGCGGCCGGCGTTGAACTCGGTCGAGAAACGCTCGACCAGCGGGCTGCTGCCGAGCCGGATCTGCTCGGTCTGGATCTTCGGGTAGGCTTCGCGGAACTTCTGCAACAGCGGCTCGATGCCGTTGGGCTGCAGGTTGCTGTAAAGGACGACCTTGCCTTCCTTTTCAGCGGCGGCGACGATCTGATCCCAGTTTTCCTGGGCCGATGCCTGCGATGCCATCGACAGGGCGGTGGCGGCGGCAAGCGCGCCTCCAGCCAGCCATGTCGTAAATCTGCGGCGAGTGTGACAGCTCATGTTGTTTCCTCATCATCCGGTCGGTATGGCGCTTAATTCTCGCTCATTATTGGTAGACAGTTCACATGCTGATGCGAAGTCGAACCTCATGCAAGAAAAAGGATTGGTCCATCCGCTCCGGCGATCAGACGCCTCATTGCCGCCGAAGCTTGCCCGGTTGCGGCGCGCCCCTGTGTCTTCACAGGCCGTGCCATTGCTTTTCCTTCAGTATCAGCCGTTTTCCGGCCTCGCTGAGTGTGGGATGACGCCCACGTGTGCGCACGACACCCGCTTCGTGAAGGATCGCAATCAGCACGCCCGGCACGAGACCGGCCTCGGGCATGCCGCGGCTGACGCGCAGCAGGGCTTCCCATTCCTCGTCGGAGAAGTCCGCGCGAACCGCCGTCACCATGCGCTGGCGGTTTTTCTGATGGTGCGCGGGAACCGATCGCGGTGTCGCGCGTTGTTGCAGTAATCCAATTCGAGACCTCATCCCCCGCTGGCGTGCCAGCGGGGCTTTTTTTGATCTGGACAAGTCCGCAGCGCTGATCGTCAGAGCGACCGTCCGGGTCTACACCAATGGCATGTGTGGACGCATCGCCCAAGTCACGCCTGCCGGGGAAATGGCCCGCCTGTTCGGTGCCGACGGCGACCTGCCGAACGCTCCGGCCCGCTTCAACGGCGCGCCGACACAGGACATGATGGTGATCCGCCGTCATCCGACCACCGGTCTCCGCCATCTGAACATGCTGCGGTGGGGGCTCGTCCCGTCCTGGGCGACAGACCCGCGCGCCGGCCCGCCGCTCATCAACGCCCGCAGCGAGACGGCGGCGACATCGCGCGCCTTCGGCAAGGCCTGGGCGGCGCGGCGCTGCCTGGTGCCGGTCGACGCCTTCTACGAATGGGAGACCCTCGGCAAGGTCAAGCAGCCGCATGCCTTCGCCATGACGGATCGCCGCCCCTTCGCCCTCGGCGCCCTGTGGGAATGGCGGAAAGATCCCCGGAGCGGCGAAGAGATCCGGTCCTTCGCGATCCTGACCACCGCCGCCAACGATCTGGTGGCGTCGCTGCACCACCGCATGCCGGTCATCATCGCGCCCATGGATCAGGAGCGCTGGATGGCCGGTCCCACCCATAAGGACATGCTCCGCCCCTTCCCCGCCGAAGGCATGACGCGCTGGCCCGTGTCGCAAAGGCTAAATGCGGTGCGGGCCGATGGCGCCGATCTGCTCGATCCGGCGGAGCCGCTGGTTCTTTCTCTGATCTAGCCCCTGGTGGAGGCCTCGATGGCGCGGGTGAGTTCACCCGTCGAGCCGAGACTTTCCAGCCCCATCAGAAGATCGAACACCTCCGCGCAGCCTTGGGACGAGAGCGCGCGGCTGGCGCAATCCATGAACTTGGAGCGCAGCATGGCCGCCGGCAACGGCGCCTCCGGGCCGCGCCCCAGGGGAGACGCGACGAAGGCGCTGACGGTGTCGCCGCTGTCCAGCGTAACGCTGACTTCCGCGCCGTAGTCGTTTGAATTGTCATCGTGGGGCTCGGTCGCGATCAACGCCATCACACGCTGCACCGAGGGATCGTGAAGCGCCTGGTCCTCAAAATGATCGAGCGTCACCGCGCCGTGAACGAGGGCGCAGGCCATGGCGTAGGACAGCGAGAACTTGGCGTTGAGCGCGCTGGTGGCCGCGTTGAGCACGTGGGGGAGCAGACGCCGACGGTGCATGCGCACGACCACTTTCCGGATCGCCGCGGGGTCGATGTTCTTTTCCGCCCGCAGTTCGATCGCGGCGTCTATGGCGCCGTGGACGCTGTAGACGCAAGGGTATTTCTTGATCGAGATGCCGGGGTCCAGCAGGTCCAGTGGAGCGCCCCAGCCATCGAGCATGCGCGCGATGTCATATGTGCCGGCTCCGTTGAAGACCTCCAGGAAGCCCTGCACATGCTCAAAGGCGACCGGCGAGGCCTCGATGCCCTTCTGCGCCATCAGGGCCGCGAACAGACCATTGCGGGCAGCCATACCGGCGTGCAGCGGCTTCACGGGCGTTCCGAAGTTTGATTTGACGCCGGAGGCCAGCGAAACGCTGATGGCCAGGGCATGGGCGATCTGCTGTTCGGGCAGGCCCAGCAACCGGGCGCAACCGGCCGCGGCTCCGAAAATCCCGAGCGTCGCCGTCGGATGCCAGCCCTTCTCATAGTGATGGAAATTCACCCCGCGGGCGATCCGTGTCGCGGCCTCAAGCCCCACGATGTAGGCATCGAGAAGCTGGGCACCCGATGCATTCGTGGCTTCCGCGATGGCCAGCAATCCGGGAACGATGATGACCGTGGGATGGCCAGCCATGGATTTGCTGGTGTCGTCGTAGTCGAGCGCATGGCCGGCCGTGCCGTTGGCGCAGGCCGCATCGAGGCGGCCGAGCCGAAACCTGCGGCCAAGCACGAGACAGGGGCCTGGTTTCGGCTCCTCAACGGTCAGGACGGCTTCCGTGATGGGCGCCGATGCCCCCAGCAAGGTGCAGCCGATCATGTCGGCTATGGCGTCCTTTGCCCATTTGAGGGCGGCCGGATCGAAGGTTTCATAATCGAGAGCCGAAATGCGCCGGGCAAGTTCAAGAGCGAGCACGATGGAATCCTATATTGCAGACTGTATGCAATGATATCTTAGGCGCAGAGTGGAGCGTGGAGGAAGTCTTTTGAGCGAGGCGTTTCCCCGTGGGGCGCGCACGTGGCCCGACAGGGGTCGCGGCGCTCGCGTTGGATCAGGAAGACAGATGCACCATGCGGGTCAGGCTGGACCTGAATATCTGTTCAAACCCGTCGATGATCTCATTGGGCGTATGCCCCTTGGCGAAGAGATCGGGTGAGGACGCGCACGACCTGAGATTGGATTCGATGGCATCATGGAATTTTGAAACGTAGGCGTCATACATATGGTCGCCCGGCAGGGCGTAATACTCCGTGTAAATAACAGCGACTTTCCGGCCATTCTGTTTCAACATATCGCAATACTTCTGCTCAATCAGGCGCACATAAACGACGTCCTCCTGATTGCCGTTGTTCCGCATCGAGTTCACACCATCGGTAATCAACACCACGTAGTCAGGGCCGCTCCCCACACCACCGCTGTCCAGCGCTGTGGCGGCCTGCGGCAGGGATACGTCGAACAGACTGTTCGCCGCCTCGCCCGGGTAGCCGTATCCAATGTCCAGGGTCCTGGCGGCCTCGCGGGCTGCTGCAATGTCCGACGTCGCGGTGAGGACGTTCCGCATGGCGTTCGACAATGACCTGATCGAGAAACCGAACTGTGAATTCTGATATCTGTGGTCTTCCGCAAGCTGGAGAATGCGTTCGATCCCCTGCCTTGCCACATCGATGCGCAGGGTGACGTTCAGACTGCGCGCCAGCGCCAAGCGATCATCGATATGGCACGCCAGCTCGCAATTGTTGTCCGTGTTGCTTTTCAGCAGTGCCCTGCCGGTGGCGGTGGCGGCAAGGCCCATGGAATCCGACGTGTCGACCAGAAAATGAAACCGTCCGGCATAGCGTGACCCGACGTCCGCCGACGCCGTCCCGCCGACCGGCGTCACGGTGTAGCCCGCGATCATCATGATGGCGTTCTGCAGGTTCGCCTTGAAGCTGATCGTCAGTTTGCGCGGGTGGCCCGATTCATCCAGTTGCACGTCCGCCATGACTTCGGTGACGAGCTTTGCATCTGCCTCCGAGAGGGTTGAATAGAACAGTGCTTCCGCCGCGGCCTTGGGGTTCGACGGCGTGTTCTGAGGGTTGAGAGCGCTCAGCACGGCGAAATCCGCCGCATTCTGCAGCCGGCCTTTCAGGTCGAGAGCTCTGTTGTGGTCTATGGCGATGCCCGCGACGATGACGAGGATGAAGGCAAGCAGACCCGTGATGACGGCCACGCTGCCACGCCCGTCGCCTTGGAAGCAGCGGTTGTTGGGACCACATTTCATGTGAAGACCACGGTCAGTCCGATCCATGCTGAATGGGCCTGTTGCCATTGTCATGCACTGATAACAGGAAGATTTTTAATATACCGTGAAGCTCGACTGCTCGATTACTGCATACTTTTTTCTTCTGTTTGTCTTCATCCGGATTCCCCGCCATTCGAGCGCCATTCACTGTCAGGAAGCGTTATCATGACCGAATGACGCGCCCCGCGCGTGGGACTCGTCAGCCTTGGCTGACCCACGGCTGACGCAATGTCTGCCCTGACATCACCCTGCGCCCGATCTTCATCGTCGACTTCCACGGCATCGCCGTTTCATGGAACCCTGGCCCGGATCAGCGCCCGCACGCTGCGGCGTATGCACGACGCTTGCAGCGCCACGCGGACATCAGCCTATTGCGCGCCGGTCGTTTCGCAGTTCCGGTTGGCCCCGCCAGCGAGGCCAAGGATAAGCCGTTTGGCGGGGTCACCGCGCGCCCCCTGCCAAACGGAGGAAGATGCAACGGAAACGCTTTCAAGCCTTCAATCTGCGCGTCATGTGGACGATACTCGCATCTGCGTCCCGACACCCTGCCGGATCATTTTCATGAGCGACACTGCAAAAGACGATCTTCAGCCCGTGGCCGTCATCGGAGGTGGTCCTGCCGGACTCGTGTCCGCCCTGCTGCTGGCGCGGAATGGCGCTCCAGTCACGCTGCTCGCCCCGGAGGCTCCGGCGGATGCGCGGACCACGGCGCTGATGCAAGGCTCGCTCGCGCTGCTGGAGCGCTGCGGTGTCTGGCCCGACCTCAAGGATTTCGCCGCGCCGCTGCGCCACCTGCGGATCGTCGATGCCACGCGGCGGCTGATACGCGCGCCCGAGGTGCTGTTTGATGCCGATGAGCTGGATCTGGATGCCTTCGGCTGGAACATCCCGAACACAAGCCTGGTCGCGGCGCTCAACGACAAGGCCATGTCCGTGCCGCATCTGACCGTGCTGCGGGCCAAGGCGGTCGCCGTCCGTCCAGAGGAGGATCGCGTGCTCATCGAGACGGATGGGGGCGACAGCATCGCCGCGCGGCTGGTCGTGGCGGCGGATGGTCGTCATTCGCTCGCCCGCGAGGCCATCGGCGTTGGCAGCCGCAGGTGGGACTATGACCAGATGGCGCTGGTGCTGAACCTCATGCACGAACGCCCGCATCACGATACATCGACGGAGTTCCACACCGAAAGCGGTCCCTTCACGCTGGTGCCCCTGCCCGGTGATCGTTCCAGCCTCGTGGCGGTACTGCGCCCGGACGATGCGGAGCGTCTGAAGGCGCTCGACGACGCGGCGCTCGGCGTCGAACTGACCCGCCGCTCACATCATCTGCTGGGTGATCTGCGTCCGGACGGGCCGCGGGGCACCTTTCCGCTGGGCAGCAGCATCGTGCGGAGTTTTTCGCGCAGCCGCGTCGCGCTTGTGGGCGAGGCCGCCCATGTCCTGCCGCCCATCGGCGCGCAGGGTCTCAATCTCGGCCTGCGTGATGCCGCCCGTATCGCCGATCTCGCCGCGCAGGCCCTGAAGGCCGGATCCGACCCCGGCGGCAAGGCCGTGCTGGCCGCCTATGACCGGATGCGCCGGCTGGATGTCTGGCCGCGCACCATTGCGGTCGACGCCCTGAACCGGTCGCTGCTGGCGGGCTTCATGCCGATGGATGCCTTGCGCAGCCTGGGGCTTGGTCTTGTGGCGCGCGTGCCGGTCCTGAAACGGATCGCCATGCGCGCCGGTCTCGGCGCCGGTGCGCCCGCCTGAGCCTTACAGCGGCAAGAGATCGTTCGTCACCAGATAGATGAAGGCCGTCAGGGTGACGACCGAGGCGACGGTGCCAAGCAGCACGATGCTGGAGGCCCGTTCGACATAAGTGTCGTAGTGGCGCGCCATGATGAAGACGTTGAGCGCGGGCGGCAGCGCGGCCATCAGCACGGCGGTCTTGATCCAGACGGGGTCAACCCCATCCACGAGGCCCAGCACCAGCCAGACCAGAAGCGGATGGATCACCAGCTTGATGGCGAGATGCAGCGGGATTTCCGGTGTGACGCGCTTCAGCGGCCTGAGCGCCACGGTGACGCCCATGGCGAACAGCGCGCAAGGCGCGGCGGCGTTGCGCAGGAAGGCAATCATCTGCTCAAGCGCCTGCGGCGGCTCCCAGGCGAAGACCGCCGCGACCACGCCGGCGATGGTCGCGAGGATGAAGGGGTGGAAGACGATGCGTCGGGCGACATCGAGGGCCATGCGGCCGGGCGAGGCCTTTTCCGTGCCGCCGAGCGCCATGCACAACGGCAGCAGGATGAACAGCAGTGCGTTGTCGAAGCAGAAGATCAGGGCCGTCGGGACGGTCGCGCCCGCGCCAAGCACGGCGAGCGTCAGGCCCGGCCCCATATATCCTATGTTGGAATAGCTTCCGGCCACTCCTTGAAGTGTCGCTTCAGGTATGTTGCGCCGGCTGACCGCGTATCCGATGCCGAAGGACAACAGGAAAACCGCGAAGGTCGAGGCCGTGGTCGCCAGCACGAACCGCCAGTTGGCGAGATCCTCCAGCGGTGTCCGGGCGATCAGGGTGAAGAACAGCGCCGGGAGGGCGAGATAGATCACGAAGAAATTCATCCAGCCGAGGCCCGCCTCGGGAATACGCGCAAGCTTCGCGCAGAGATAGCCCAGGAAGATCAGCCCGAAAAACGGCAGCGCAAGGGTGATGACGCTGGACAAGACGGAACGTTCCGGTGGATGGAAAGCTGTGAGGTTCGCGGCAATGGTTGCGCAGGCTTGCGCCCTCGCCTAACCCCTTTGCCGGAGACGGTCAATTCGACCTCGGACGCATTCGAGACCATGAGCCTCAACGATACGCCGCCGGGCAACCGGCCCCCAACCGAGCGCACGATACACGCCCGCTATCTGCGCAAGCATCACCCGACCGGATGGCGCAAGGTGCTCCGCGGCATCCGCTACCGTGCCGAATATGTTGGTTTCCTCATGGTTCGGGGATTGCTCGGGTTCCTGGGGCTTGAACGCGCATCGGCCTTTTCGGGCCGGGTCTGGCGGGGCATCGCGCCCCTCACCCGCCGCCACAAGCGCGCACTGGACAATCTCCGCCTCGCATATCCTGAAAAAAGCGAAGCCGAGCGGGAAAGCATCGCCCGCGCCATGTGGGAGAATCTTGGACGGGTACTGGCCGAAGGGTTGCTCGTCGACCGGATACTCGCCGATCCGGAGCGCGTGCGGCTGATCACCCCCGAAACCGCCGGGATCATCGCAGGGTCAGACGGCCGCGCCGTCATCGTGTCGATGCACTACGGCAATTGGGAACTGACCGCCGCGCCCGCCGCGCGCTACGGTTTTCAGGTCGCGGGCGTCTATCAGCGCATCCTCAATCCGTTGATCGACAAGGCGGTGGTCGGCATGCGCGGCCCGGTCTATCCGGGCGGGCTCTATGGCAAGGGCACCGGCGCGGCGACGCGCATGATGGAATGGGTCCGCACCGGGCATGTGGCGGGCGTACTGGCCGACCAGCGCCACGCGCGCGGCATTCCGGTTCCCTTCTTCGGACGGCCGGCGCCGACCAACACCTTTCCGGCCTTGCTGGCGCGGCACCTCGGAGTGCCCCTGATCGCCGGACGCACCCTGCGCGACGATGGCGTCCGCTTCCGGGTCGAGACCGTCGAGATTCCCGTTCCGGTGACCGAAGACCGGGACGCCGACATTGCCCAGGCGACCGCCGCCATCCATGCCACATTCGAGGCCTGGATACGCGAGCGGCCGTCGCACTGGATGTGGGCGCACCGGCGCTGGGGCTGATCGCGAACCTCTCCCCATAGGGGAAAAGAAACACTCGCAGCCCTATAGTGCCTGGTGTCATCGCCCTTCGCAGAAAGCTGCCTCATGCGTCATCCCCGCCAGTTCTATCGCCCACTTGCCATCGGCGCTCCGGCCCCCCTGCGGGATGCACCGGTGCGGCTGGAGCGCATGATCCATTTCGTGCCGCCGCATGTGGAGAAGATGCGCGCCAAGGCCGCTAGCCTTGCCCGTGAAGTGGATGTGGTGCTCGGCAACCTCGAGGACGCCGTGCCCGCGGATGCCAAGATCGCGGCGCGGCAGGGCTTCATCGCCATGGCGCGGGACACCGATTTCGGTGACACGGGATTGTGGACGCGGATGAACGCCCTCGACAGCCCCTGGGCGCTCGACGATGTGACCGAGATCGTGGCGGCGGTCGGGCACAAGCTCGACGTCATCATGCTGCCCAAGGTCGATGGCCCGCACGACATCCATTATCTCGACCGCCTTCTGGCGCAGCTTGAGGCCCGGCACGGCATATCCCGGCCGGTCATGATCCATGCCATCCTCGAAACCGCCGAGGGGGTGGCCAATGTCGAGGCCGTCGCCAACGCCAGTCCGCGCATGCACGGTCTCAGCCTCGGACCGGCGGACCTTGCGGCTTCGCGCGGCATGAAGACGACGCGCGTGGGTGGCGGGCATCCCGATTACCGCGTCATCGCTGATCCGCAAGGTGATGCGCCGCGCACTTCCTTCCAGCAGGACCCGTGGCACTACACCATCGCCCGCATGGTCGACGCCTGCGCGGCGGCCGGTATCAAGGCCTTCTATGGTCCGTTCGGCGATTTCTCCGATCCGGAGGGCTGCGAGGCCCAGTTCCGCAACGCTTTCCTGCTGGGTTGCGCCGGCGCCTGGTCGCTGCATCCGAGCCAGATCGCCATCGCCAGACGGGTTTTCAGTCCCGATCCGGCGGAAGTCGCTTTCGCGCGGCGCATCCTGGAGGCCATGCCCGACGGAACCGGGGCGGTCATGGTCGATGGCAAGATGCAGGATGACGCCACCTGGAAGCAGGCCAGAGTGATTGCCGACCTGGCGGACCTCGTGGCGCGCAAGGATGGTGTCCAACCTTGATTTTTCAGTGATGCGGACTAGCTCTGCGATCAAGACCGTGTAACAGGCGTCCCATGAAAACCCGTGAAGCCAAATTCTCGATCGGACAGGTGGTCCGGCACCGCATCCATCCGTTTCGCGGGGTCGTGTTCGACATTGATCCGACCTTCGCGAACACAGAGGAATGGTGGCAGTCCATTCCCGAGGAGACGCGTCCGCGCAAGGACCAGCCATTCTACCATCTGCTGGCTGAAAACGCCGATAGCGAATACATCGCCTATGTTTCCGAGCAGAACCTGATCGCCGACACCTCGGACGAGCCTTTACGCCATCCGCAGATCGACGAATATTTCGTGCGCGATGACAACGGCGTGCTGCACGAGCGGGATGTCACGCTGCACTGATCCCTGCCGGAATCAAAACGGGCGCCCTGAGGCGCCCGTTCCGTCTGACTTGAGACCGTAGCTGTTCAGTTCTGCTTCGGAGCCGCCGGAGCGGGAGCCGCGCCGCCGGCAGCCGGGGCCGCGTTGCCGCCCTGCTGCTCCTGGAGCTTCTTGCGCTGTTCCTCGGCACGTTTCATCAGGCCGGTCTGCAGATTTTGCTGCACGGCGGCCTGGGATTCCTCAAACTTCTTGCGCCATTCCTCGTAGGCCTTCGGATCGCTCGGGCCACCGTCGAACATCTTGGTGAAGCCGGCGAGAGAGACCTTGGCGCCGACCCAGTTGCCCTGCTGATTGGCAGCAAACACAGTGAGATTCGTGCCTTTCTTAAGGCTGGCGATGAACTCGTCGTTGATCTGCGCCTCGATGATGCAGCCGTTCGGGAAGCAGACCGTGTAGCGGCCTGCGATCGGCTTGGCTTCGTCGATGACGAGGTTGATGCCAGGCGGGATCAGGAAGCCGACCGGAATGAGGGCTTCAAGGGCGCGCTTGGTGGTATTGCCCTGCTTGACCTCAAGGACGCGTACCTCGGCGACGACGTTGCCGGCATCCGCGAGGGCGAAGGACTGCACGGCGCAGACGTTGGCCTTGGTCTGTTGGTCGTTGCCGCACAGCTTGAACCATTCGGGCGACACCTTGGGTGCGTCCGGATTCGGGGTTGCCTGTGCGCCCGGGGTCGCGGCGGGTGCGGCGGGCCGCTGTGCCGGCGCGGGGCTCTGCGCGAGAGCGGAAGTGGCGCCCAGCGCGAGCATGACGGTCAGCGCCAGAGCGCGGCGGGGCGCGGCGAATGTCACCGTGCGATCACGAAACATAGTCATCGTCCTCGTCGTCAGAGAAAAGCCGGCAGGCATTCTGCTCAGCCGCAGCTTTGCGCTGTCTCACGGCCAAATACGGCATGAGCGTGACCTTGCACAAGCCCCAGAATGCCTGAGATGTGAATCACGGTTCTCCCGCCGTGCCCGGTTCCGCAGTTGTGTTACCCTTCCGGCATGGCGCGAATCACGTTCCACAAGGGGCCGTCCGTGGTCAGGCTGAAGGTTTTCTCATTGAGGAAACTTGGATTTTCAGTGCTTTTCGGTCTCGCCGCCATATGTGTTTCCTTGCCAGCCCGATCCCAGGCCGAGAAGGCGGAAACGCCGTCACCTTCGCATGGTATCGCCATGAACGGCGAGCCGGCGCTACCCGCGACCTACCAGCATTTTCCCTATGCCGACCCGCGCGCGCTCAAAGGCGGTCGTGTGGTCTACGGCATGCACGGCACGTTCGACACGCTCAACCCGTTTATCGTGCAAGGTCTTTCCGCGACGGGAATCACCGGCAACGTCGTCGAGACCCTGATGGCGCGATCCTATGATGAACCCTTCTCGCTCTATGGTTTCGTGGCTGAAAGCATCCGCGTTCCGCAGGACCGCAGCTGGGTGGAGTTCCGCGTCGACGAACGGGCCAGGTTTTCCGACGGCAAGCCCGTCACAGCCGAGGATGTGGTCTTTTCCTGGCAGCTCCTGAAGGACAAGGGCCGCCCCAATCACCGGGCCTACTATCAAAAGGTGGTGAAGGCGGAAATCATCGACCCTAGGACCGTACGCTTCGATCTTGACGGCGCCGACGACCGCGAGCTTCCGCTGGTGCTCGGCCTGATGCCGGTGCTGGCCAAGCATGCCACGGACCCGGCGCGCTTCGAGGCGGGGGGATTCGAGCCTCTCGTCGGCTCCGGCCCTTACATCGTCGCCGATGTGCGGCGGGGCGAAAGCGTGACGCTGAAGCGCAATGCCTCCTACTGGGGAGCCGACCACCCCGCGACGCGCGGCCACAACAATTTCGACGAGATCCGCTACGATTATTACCGGGACGCGAACACGCTGTTCGAGGCCTTCAAGCGCGGTTTCGTGGACGTGCGGCCGGAAGGCGATTCGACGCGCTGGACCACAGGTTACGATTTCGCCGCCGCCCGCGAAGGCGGCGTCGTGATGGAGGAATTCGAAACCGGAACTCCCAAGGGCATGAACGCCTTCGTGTTCAACACCCGGCGCGATCTCTTCAAGGATGTCCGCGTCCGCGAGGCGCTGGGACTGCTGTTCGATTTCGAATGGATCAACGCCAATCTGTTCGGCGGGGTCTTCCGGCGCACCTCGAGCTATTTCGAGGGGTCCGAACTGACCGCCAGCGCGCGCCCGGCGTCGGAGGCCGAACGCCATCTGCTCAAGCGATTTGAAGGGGCGGTGCGCGACGATGTACTCGCAGGGACATGGCGTCCCCCGCTCAGCGACGGCTCGGGGCGGGACCGCCGCCACATCAAGCAGGCGCTCGACCTTCTGGCCCAAGCGGGATGGGTGATTGAAAACGGCGCATTGACCCGTGCGGGCAAGGCTTTCCGATTCGAAATCCTGGTGCGGACCAAGGATCAGGAACGCATCGCACTGGCCTACGCGGGAGGGCTCGAGCGCGCCGGCATCCATGCCTCCGTGCGCCTTGTGGACGCCATCCAGTACGAGCGCCGCACCGCCGCGCGCGACTTCGACATGATGCTCTATTTCTGGCTGTCGTCGCTGTCGCCGGGCAACGAGCAATCGGTCTACTGGGGCAGCGCCGCCGCCGACCAGCCCGGCTCGCGGAACTACGCCGGGATCAGGGAGCCGGCGGTGGACGCCATGATCTCCGCCATGCTGTCCGCCGATACGCGCGACGAGCTCGTTACCGCCGCCCGCGCGCTCGACCGGGTGCTGCTGTCGGGGTTTTACACAGTTCCATTGTACCACGCCCCCAAGCAATGGGTCGCGCGCTGGTCGCGAATCGATCATCCATCACGGACGTCGCTGTTCGGTCCGATTTTTGAAACTTGGTGGCACAAGGAATCCGCGCCGTGATTCTCGGGGAACGCCGCTCGTCGGCATCAGAAGCAGCCTTCGAAGGCCGCGCCACGCTCGACCAGATCCTCAAACGGCTGGCGACCTCCAAGGCCGACCAGTTCGCCGTATCCGATCCCTCCGACCGTCCCGCCTTCACGGACGGCAGCCCGCGCCGGCTGACCTGGGCGCAGCTCAACGCGCAGGCCGATCTTCTCGCCCGCTGCCTGACGGGGCTGGGACTGGAACGCGACAGTGTCGTGGCCGTCCAGCTTCCCAACACGGTCGAGAGCATCATCGCCCTTCTCGGCGTCATGCGCGCCGGGATGATCGCCGCGCTCATGCCGCTCGCCTGGCGGCAGCAGGAGGTGTCCTGGGCGCTGGGACGCACCGGGGCGAAGGCGGCCATCACCATGGTGCGGGCCGGACCGGTGGCCCATGCCGGCGTGGTGTCGCGGGCCGCGTTGGACAATTTCGGCCTCCGCTTTATCTGCGCCTTCGGGCGCGGCGCGCCGGACGGCGTGCTGGCGCTCGACGAAGCCTTCAAGGACGACAGCTGGCCGGAGCTTGGGCCGGAAACGCGCGAAGGCAATCCTGGCGATCAGGTGGCGGTGATAACCTTCGATGCGACGGCGAATGGTTTCGTACCCATCCCGCGCACCCACAACGGCCTGATCGTGGCGGGGCTCGCGCATCTGGTCGAGACCCGCATCGAGGCCGGTGACGCCATCGCGACGACGCTTCCCATATCGAGCATCGCAGGGCTCGCCACGGGCCTGATGACCTCGCTGCTCTCCGGCGCGCGGCTGTTCCTGCACCAGAGCTTCAACGCGCAGGTCTTCATCGGCTCCATCGCGACGGTGAAGGCGACCCACGCGGTTTTGCCGGGCATCGTCGCCGACAGCCTCGGCAATTCGCGCCTGCCCTATCCGCCCCTGCGTGGCATGACGGCCGTCCGGCGCGATCCGTGCGAGGTGCCGGTCTCGACGCTGGCGGCGCTCAACCGCACCGAGATTGTGTCCTATGGTGAGATCGGCCTTGTGGCGCGCGGCAGCGGCGAGGCTGTCGGCAGCTTGAGCGCCGGCCTTGTTCCAGTATCGCGTGCCGCGCCGGAAGGCATGGTGCTGGCGGAAACGCGCCTTGGACCCGATGGATCCCTGACGTTGCGCGGCCCCGTGGCTCCGGCCGGTGAATTTCCCGGGCGACAGAAGACGGATGCCGCGCTGCCGATCGATCCTGACGGTTATGTCGACAGCGGCTGGAAGGCTCGATCCGACGGCGAGCGGTTGCTGATCTCCACCGGACGCAAGGGCGTCGCGCTGATCGGCGGGTTGTCGCTGCCCGCCGCTCCGACGCTGGCGGCCGTCGGCGAAGCGCTGGCGCTGGAGGGGACGCCCAGATTCACCAGCGATCGCATGTTCGGAAAGCGGCTCGCGATCACGGGGACCGCTCCGTCCGACATCGCTCAGAGCCTGCGGGACGCCGGTTTCACGCCCGCGCTCGGCCTGACCAGCGAAGAGGCAGAGGCCGAGAGCGCGCCGGAAAGGGAAGCCGAGGTGGCGTGAATCACGCCGCCTTCTTCGTCTCCGCGATCTTCACCAGGTCCCTCAACAATGAACGGGTGCCCTGGAGGCGATCCACGGGCCGGTCCCAGTCGCGCCGTAGCACGATCTTCATGTCGGGCCGGATCTTGGCGTTGGAGCCTTCCTTGCCGATGTAGACGACGAGGCCTTCCGGATTGGCGAAGCTGTTGTCGCGCAAGGACAAAACCACGCCCTTCGGCCCGGCGTCGACCTTCTCGATGTTGGCCCGGCGGCACAGGCCCTTGATGGCCATCACCTTCAACAGATGCTCCACTTCCTCCGGCCGCGGACCGAATCGGTCCGCCAGTTCGGCCGCAAAGGCCGCAATTTCGTCTTCGGTCTCCAGCGAGGCGAGACGGCGGTAGAGACCGAGCCGCAGGGCCAGGTCCTCGATGTAGGTTTCCGGGATCAGCACCGGCGTGCCGATGGTGATCTGCGGCGACCACTGATCCGGCGCGGTATCCTCGACGCCGTCGCGCAGGGAGGCCACCGCCTCCTCCAGCATCTGCTGGTACAGCTCGTAGCCGACCTCGCGGATGTGGCCGGACTGCTCGTCGCCCAGGAGATTGCCCGC
>JBEBSP010000048.1:0-17045 GCA_040394255.1 Agaricicola taiwanensis
CCGAGAAGCGCCAGCGCGGCGGCATCACCATGTTCCTGGTCAGGCGCGACAATCCCGGCATGAAGGTCGAAGTGCCGGGCATCGCCACCTGGCTCGGCCCGCGCGCCTCGCAGCACATCATCCATTTCGACAATTGCCGCGTGCCCGATTCCGACGTGCTCGGCGAGGTCGGCAAGGGCTTCGTGCTCGGCCAGCAATGGCTGACGATCCACGACCGGCTGATGCGCGGGCCCTATGCGCTCGGCAAGATGCAGCGCGCCCTCGACATGTCGACCGAATGGGCCAAGCAGCGCAGGACCTTCGGCAAGCCGATCGCCGAACGCCAGGCCATCCAGTGGAAGCTGGTCGACATGTTCGTCGACATCCAGGCGCTGCGCTCGATGACCTACGAGATGGCGGCCCGCGCCGATGCCGGCGAGGACGTCCGCACCGAGGCGGCGCTGATCAAGATGACGTCGACCGACTGGGGCGCGCGCTGCCTCGACCACGCCATCCAGATCCACGGCGCCATGGGCGAGTCGCTCGAGCTGCCGCTGACGCTCTTCTACCGTTACGTCCGTCACGCCCAGATCGGCGGCGGCACCAGCGAGATCCAGCGCATGCTGATCGCGCGCAAGCTGCTGAAGGGCTGAGAGCATGGCGACGAAAAAAGCCGTTCCGCCCGCACAGGGGCCGCTCAAGGGCCTCAAGGTCGTGGACATCGGCATGTTGTTCGCCGGTCCGCTGGTCGGCACGTTCCTCAGCGATCTCGGGGCCGAGGTCATCAAGATCGAACACCCGCAGGGCGACGAGGTCCGCCGTGTGGGGCGCTTCCGCGACGGCCAGAGCCTGTGGTGGCGCGTGACCTCGCGCAACAAGAAGCTGATCTCCATCGACATCCGCACCCCGCGCGGGGCCGATGTGGTCAGGCGTCTGGCGGCGAGCGCCGACATCCTGATCGAGAATTTCCGGCCGGGCCGCTTCGCCGAATGGGGCTTCGACTACAAGATCCTGTCCGCCGACAATCCGGGTCTCGTGATGCTGCACATCAGCGGCTACGGCCAGACCGGCCCCTACAGCCAGAGGCCCGGCATGGGCACGCTGGCGGAAGCCTTCAGCGGCTTCGCCCACACCGCCGGCGAGGCCGACCGCCCGCCGACCCTGCCGCAGTTCCCGCTGGCGGACGGCATCACCGCGCTGACGGGAGCCTATTCCGTGCTGGCCGCGCTCCACGCCCGCAGCGTCAACGGCGGGCGCGGCGACGAGATCGACATCAGCCTCTACGAGCCCATGCTGCCGATGCTGGGCGCGATGCTGATCGACTACGACCAGCTCGGCTTCATCTCGGCCCGGCGCGGCAACCGTTCGACCTGGAGCGTGCCGCGCAATTCCTACCGCACCAAGGACGACAAATGGGTGGCGGTCTCGGCGGCGGCGAACTCGGTTGCCAAGCGCCTGTTCCGCGCCATCGGTCGCGACGATCTCGCCGATGATCCGAACCTCGCGACCAACCCCCTGCGCGTGAAACGCCTGGAGGAATGCGACGGAGCGATTGCCGGATGGATCGCCGAGCACACCCAGAAGGAGGTGCTGGACCACTTCCTGAAGTCGGAAGTCGTCGCCGGCCCGATCTACGACGTGCAGCAGATCTTCGACGATCCCCATGTCCACGAGCGCCAGACGCTGGTGGAGCTCGATGATCCCAAGCTCGGCAAGGTCCGTCTCCAGAACGTCGTCCCGCGCTTCGCCAACAATCCCGGCAAGGTGCGCTGGCCGGGCAAGGCGGACATCGGGGCCGACAGCGAGGAAGTCCTGATCGGCCTCGGCTATTCCGAGCAGGATCTTGAGGACATGCGGCGCGAAGGTGTGCTGCGGGTCGACACGCCGGACCGTAAACCCGAGGAGGCCGCGCAATGACCGTGGATGCCGACACCCGCAACGATGCCGTCGCCGCCAGGGACATCGCGGCCTTCCTGAACGATCAGCCGACCGGCATCACGGTCGACGCCCTGTCGCGCATCGGCGCGGCTGGCTGGATCGAGGGCATCAAGCCTTACGGCGGCGGCCGCCGCTTCAGCGGCAGGGTCCGCACGCTGCTCTATGCGCGCGGGCAGGGCCGTCCGACGCTCGGCGGCTCGCCCTATCTGCTGATCCGCGATTTCGATCCCGGCGACGTGCTGGTGATCGCGACTTCCGGCGCGAACCGCTGGTTCCTGGGCGAGAATATCGCCCATGACGCCCTCTACCACGGGCTCTCCGGCATCATCACCGACGGGTTGGTGCGCGACGGCGACGAACTCGCGGCGATGGATTTCCCGGTCTTCGCGCGCGGCCTCGGCGTGTCGCCGCCGACCCCTGACTACGGCCTCTATGGCATCGACGTGCCCGTCACGCTGGACGGCATGCTGGTCACGCCCGGCGACGTGATCCACGCCGATGCCGACGGCGTGGTGGTGGTGCCCGCGGGCATGACCGCGCGGCTGAAGGAGCATGTGGTCGATTTCGCGGAGCTTGAAGCGCGTCAGGAAGAACTCATCCGCAGCCGCGCGCCCCTGTCGGAACTGAACGTCGTGCTGAAGGAAAAATCGAAGAAGGTCTGACGTCTCGAAACACAAAAGCGGGCCACTGAAACATCAGGGCCGAGCATTACAAACGGGTGGAGGAAGTGATGAAGTTGGTAGCAGCGATCGCATCGGTCGCGGGACTGTCCGTTCTGGCCACATCGTCGGCCCTGTCGTTCCCGGAACAGCCGGTGAAGATGATCGTCGCCTATACGGCCGGCGGCGCGACCGATCTGGCCGCGCGCACCATGGCCTCGTTCATGGAAAAGCAGCTTGGCCAGCCCATCGTCGTCATCAACCGGCCCGGCGCGGGCGGTGAACTGGGCTTCACCGAGGTGCAGGCCGCGAAGGCCGACGGCTACACCATCGGCTTCGTCAACATGCCGCCCTTCCTGACCATGCCGATCGAGCGCAAGACGAAGTATTCGCCCGATCAGTTCACCTACATCGCCAACATCGTCGACGATCCGGTCGCCATGGCGGTCAACATCGAAAGCAAATTCAAGACCATCGAGGACGTGGTCAAGCACGCCAAGGAACAACCGGGCAAGCTGAGCTACGGCACCACCGGCGTCGGTTCGGACGACCATCTCGCGGTGCTGGCCTTCGAGCGCGAGGCCGGCGTCAAGCTGAAGCACATCGCCTTCAGCGGCGGCGCGGACGTGCGGCAGGCGCTGATCGGCGGCCACATAGACCTCGGCATCTACAATCTCGGCGTCATGAGCCGCGAGGCCGGCGACAACCTCGTCAGGCCGGTGGGGATGATGGCCGAGGAGCGCTGGGAGGGGGCTCCCGATGTGCCGACCTTCAGGGAGAGCGGCTACGAGGTCATCCAGGGAGCGGCGAGGGGCATCGCAGGTCCCAACAACATGCCGAAGGATGTCGTCGCCAAGCTGGCGGAAGCCATCAAGAAGACGATCGACGATCCCGCCTTCCAGGATCTGGCCAAGAAGGCTCCCCTGCCTCTGCGCTTCCTCCAGATCGACGACTACAACGCCTACATCCTTCAGGAAGACGAGAAGTACAAGAAGCTCTGGGCAAGCCAACCCTGGAATTGATCGTCCGGGCGGCGCTGCACCGGTTGCGAACGCCGGTGCGGCGAACCGCCCGCATCAGATGTGAAGAGGTGGAGTCGATGGAAAATCGCGGCATTGTGGATCTGGCGGGCGGTGCGTTTCTCGCTCTCATCGGACTGGTCTTCCTTGTCGGGTCGTTCGACTACGGCATCGGCACGGCCACCGAGATGAAGGCGGGCTACTTCCCGATGGTACTCGGCGGCATCGCCGCGGCGATCGGCCTGTTCATAGCGGTTTCCGGATGGAGCCGCCCCGACGCCTTCCCGGCAATACCCTGGCGTCCGGTGATCGCCATCACGGCGGCGCTCACGGCATTCGCGCTTCTCATCGAGCACGCCGGCATCATCCCGGCCGCCTTTGCCGCCGTTGTCCTCAGCTCGCTCGCAAACGCGGGGGCGGGCGTGGTGAGCACCCTCGTTCTGGCGGCCTCCGTGAGCCTCAGTGCCTGGGCGCTCTTCTCGATCGGTTTCGGACTGCCGATACCGGCTTTCGGGAGCCTGCTCTGATGGAACTGTTCACGATCGGCTTTCCGACGGCCTTCTCGCTCCAGAACCTGGCCTTCTGCTTCGCGGGCGTGTTCCTGGGAACGCTGGCGGGAGCGCTGCCGGGCATCGGCGCGCTCACGGCGGTGACGCTGCTGCTTCCCATCACCTTCCATCTCGACCCCACGGCCGCGATCATCATGCTGGCCGGCGTCTACTACGGCACCGAATACGGCGGCTCGACCGCCTCGATCCTGCTCAACCTTCCGGGCACGGCCGCCAACGCGGTCACCTGCCTTGACGGCTACCCCATGAGCCAGCAGGGCCGGGCGGGCATCGCCCTGTTCGTCACCACGATCGGTTCCTTCGTCGGCGGCAGCATCGGCATTCTGGTGCTTCTGGCGCTTTCGCCGCTGCTGGTCGCCTTTTCCCTCGCCTTCGGGCCGGCGGAATATTTCGCCATCATGGTCTTCGGGCTGCTCGCCGCGGCGACGATTGCGCAGGGGTCGCCGATCAAGGGTCTCGGCATGGTTGTCGTGGGGCTGCTTCTGGGAACGGTCGGGATCGACATCAACAGCGGCGCCTACCGCTTCACATTCGGCTTCTTCGACCTGTTCGACGGCATCAGCCTGATCGTGCTGGCCATGGGACTGTTCGGCGTGACGGAGGTGATCGCGGCCATCAACGAGCAGGCGGACACGCGCGAGAGGAAGCTGAACAAGGTCAGCCTGCGCTCCATGATCCCGACGCGCGACGACGTGAAGCGCTCGATCATGCCCATACTGCGGGGAAGCGGGATCGGCTGCCTTCTCGGCCCGCTGCCGGGCACGGGCCCGACCATCGCGAGCTTCATCAGCTACAGCGTGGAAAAGCGCGTGTCGAAGGACCCGTCGCGGTTCGGCAAGGGTGCGATCGAGGGCGTCGCCTCGCCGGAAGCCTCCAACAACGCCGCGGGCCAGACGGCTTTCGTGCCGACGCTGCTCCTCGGCATTCCCGGCAGCGCCACCATGGCGCTGATGATCGGGGCGCTCATGATCCACGGCATTTCGCCGGGGCCTCGCCTGATGGTCAACCACCCGGAGATGTTCTGGGGGCTGATCGCGAGCTTCTGGATCGGCAACGTCCTGCTGGTGATCCTCAACATACCGCTGATCGGCATATGGGTCCGGCTTCTGAGCATACCGTCCCGCTTTCTCTATCCGATCGTGGTGGTCCTGATCTGTCTCGGCACCTACACCGCCACCAGCAACATCTTCGACATCTGGCTGCTGATCGTGTTCGGCCTGGCGGGCTATCTCATGCGCATTCTGCGGTTCGAGCCGGCGCCCGTGCTCGTGGGCTTCATCCTCGGGCCCATGGTCGAGGAAAACCTGCGCCGGGCGATGCTGCTGGCGGACGGCAGTTTCCTTGAAATCCTCAGCAGGCCTCTTGCCGGAAGCATCATAGCCTTGACCGTGGTGCTGGCCGTGATCCTCGTTGCCATGGGCGTCAAAAGCTATCTGCAGCAAAAAGGGGAACTCGTTGTTGAGTAAGCAACGGGAGGGAACGAAATAGTTCTCCCGTGTGAAATGGCGTAAAAACAACAGAAAAACACAATAATTGGAGGAAGCCATGAAGATGTTCTATGCGGCGGCAACGCTGCTGGCGGGTTCGTTGATTGCGGCCGCGCCCGCGCGCGCCGAATTTCCCGAGGGGCCGATCCGCATGATCGTGCCCTTCTCGCCTGGCGGCACGACCGATGTGGTCGCCCGGCGCATCGCACCGAAGGTCGGTGAACTCCTCGGCACGTCCGTCATCGTCGACAACCGTGGTGGCGGCGGCGGCTCCATCGCGGCGCAGGCGACCGCGACCGCCGCGCCGGACGGCTATACCCTGATGATGACGACAACCTCGCACACGGCCAACCCATCCGTGCAGATGAGCCTGCCGTATGACACGCTCAAGGACTTCGTGTCCGTGGCGCTGGTCGCCGACCAGCCGGGCGTCATCGTCGCGCATCCGAGCGTGCCGGTGAACACCTTCAAGGAGCTGATCGAATACGCCAAGACGCACAAGCTGACCTATGCCACGGCAGGTCCGGGCACCTTCCCCCATCTCGGCATCGAGCTCTTGAAGAGCCGCGCCGGCATCGACATGGAAGCCATCCCCTACAAGGGCGCGGGACCGGCCATGACCGACCTGCTCGCGGGGCACGTCAAGGTGAAGCTCGACGCCTACATCACGGCCAACAGCCATGTGCAGGCCGGCAAGCTGAAGCTGCTCGCCGTGAGCAGCCCGGAGCGCATCCCGCAGCTGCCGGACACGCCCACGGTGGCCGAACTGGGCTATCCCGGCTACGAGGTCTCCTTCTGGATGGGCATCGTCGGCCCCGCCAACATACCCGAGCCCGTCCGCGCCAAGCTGGAGAAGGCCTTCACCGACGCCCTGACCCCCGAGATCCGCGCCATCCTCGAAAAGGACGGCGTCCGTCCGATCGGCGGCACCGGCAAGGACCTCGACGCCCTGATCCAGCGGGAAATCCCGCAATGGGCGAAGCTGGTGAAAGAAGCCAACATCACGGCAAACTGATGCACGCTTCGTCACAGGATGTCATCGACATCGAGGGAACGGGTCCGGACGGCGCTCTGGCGCTGCGCCGGGCCCCGGTCCCCACGCCCGCGGCCGGCGAGGTTCTCATCGCCGTCCATGCGGCGGGCGTGAACCGCGCCGATGTCAAACAGCGTCAGGGGCGGTATCTCATGCCGCCCGGCGCGCCCTCCATACCGGGGCTGGAAGCGGCCGGAGAGGTGATCGACTGCGGGCCGGGCGTCACCCGCTGGCAGCCGGGCGACAAGGTCTGTGCCCTGCTGCTGGGTGGCGGCTACGCGCAATACTGCACCACGCCGGAAGGCCAATGCCTGCCGGTCCCCGACGGCCTCGACATGGTCGAGGCGGCGTCCCTGCCGGAAGCGGCCTTCACCAGCTGGATGGCGCTGATGGAGCAGGCTGGCCTTCAGCCAGGCGAAACCGTGCTCATACACGGCGGGGCAGGGGGCGTCGGAAGCTTCGCCGTCCAGCTCGCGGCCGCCTTCGGCGCGCGGGTGGTGGCCTCGGGCGGCAGCGAGGACAAGCGCCGGATCATCGAAGGACTGGGCGCGGCGCTCGCCCTGAACTACCGCGACACCGATATCGTCGCGGCCGTGAAGGACTTCACCGGCGGGCGCGGGATCGACATCGTGTTCAACCAGGTCGGCACCAACTACCTCGCCGCCGACATCGAGATGCTCGCCGACAAGGGCCGCCTCTGCATGATCTCCCACGATCACGGCCGCGAGGCGACGTTCGATTACTTCGACATCATGTACAAGCGCCTCGTCCTCACCGGCGCGCGCCTGCGCCAGCGCACCGTCGCGGAGAAGGCGCGCATGGCGCTGGAACTGGAGCGCCGCGTCTGGCCGCTGATCGCCATGGGGCGGATCAAACCGCTCGTCACGAAGACCCTTCCTCTCGCCGAAGCCGCCGAAGCCCACCGCCTGCTGGAAGGCGGCGATGTGGCCGGCAAGATCGTCCTCACAGTGCGTTGAATGGAACCCGACATGAACAAGCCACTGCCGCCCATGACACAGGCCCCGGACCCCAATCCGAAGAAGCCGAAGCTGGTCTGCCCGCCCGGCGCGGTGGATTCCCACATCCATCTTTTCGGTCCAGCCACAGAGTATCCTTTCGATCCGGGCAGCAAATACACCTCCGCTGACGCCCTGCCGGAAACCAACATCGCGCTGCAGGATCGTCTGGGCCTCAGCATGGCGGTCGTCGTGAGCGGTGGGGGCTATGGCCCGAACACCCGTCACCTGACCGATGTGCTGCGACGCTTCCCCGACCGCTTTCGCGGCGTCGCCCTGCTGCCGACCGATGTGACGCAGGAGGAACTTTCCCGTCTCGACAGACTGGGCGTGCGGGGCGCGCGCTTCGTCAGCCCCAACCACGGCGGCAACCTGCCGAGGCTGTCGGCCGACATGGCGGCGCGGATCGCGGACTTCGGCTGGCACGCGCAGTTCTACCCGCACGGCACCGAGCTCATCGACTACGCGGATGAGCTGTTGAAGATGCCGGCGACCATCGTGCTCGACCATTTCGCCTGTATCCCGCCCGAAGGCGGCGTCGAACAGCCCGCCTTCCGCAAGCTTCTGGACATGCTCGACACCGGCAAGGTCTGGGTCAAGCTGTCCGGCCCCATGCGCTGCACCCGCGAGGAGCCTCCCTATCCGAGCCTGACGCCCATGGCGCGGGCGCTGGTGAAGCACAATCCGGACCGGCTGGTCTGGGGATCGGACTGGCCGCACGTCAACATGAACAACCGCACCATGCCCAATGACGGCGACCTGATCGACATGCTGCTCGACTGGGTCGAAGATGAGACCGTTCGAAACCGGATTCTCGCCGACAACCCCGCCATCCTCTACGACCTGAAACGCGCCGTCGAGGCGGTCTAGGAGATCACCAGATGATGCAGATCCAAGGCGCCAAGGATATCGTTGGAGGCGGCGTGCTCATCGTGCTGGCCCTCGTGCTGGGGCGGCAGAGCATCGTTCTTCCCTTGGGCACTTCAGTGCGGATGGGGCCGGGCTATTTCCCGCTCGTCCTCTGCGTCATTCTGGTGGTCCTGGGCCTCGTTATCCTGTTTCGCGGGTTCAGGTCGCGCAGCGGCCCGCCCAAAGGCATTGCGTGGCGCGGCCTCGGCCTGATCCTGGCGTCCGTGCTGTTCTTCGCCTTCGCGCTGCGGCCGCTGGGCCTCATCCCGACGCTGACCGGCACGGCCTTTCTGGCCACGCTCGCAAGCACGCGCTTTCATCTGAAAACGGCGGTGCCGCTGACGGTCGGGCTGGTGGTGTTCTCCTGGGCCGTCTTCGTCGAGGGGCTGGGGCTGCCCTTCGTCCTGTTCGGCCCCTGGATCGGCGGCTGAGGAACGACAGATGGACATCTTCTCCTCGATCGAACTGGGCTTCGCCACGGCGCTGACGTTCCAGAACCTGAGCTACTGCTTCATCGGAGCCCTGCTGGGCACCATGATCGGCGTCCTGCCGGGCCTCGGGCCGGTGGCGACCATCGCGCTGCTCCTGCCGCTGACCTTCGCCCTGCCGCCGATCCCGGCCCTCATCATGCTGTCGGGCATCTACTACGGCGCGCAATATGGCGGCTCGACCACGGCGATCCTCATCAACGTGCCGGGCGAATCCTCATCCGTGGTGACGGCGCTCGACGGCTACCAGATGGCGCGCAAGGGCAGGGCGGGGGCCGCGCTGGCCATTGCCGCGCTCGGCTCCTTCTTCGCCGGCACGGTCGCGACCTTCCTGCTCGCCCTGTTCGCGCCGCCCCTTGCCGACATCGCTCTCACCTTCGGCCCCGCCGAGTATTTCTCGCTGATGGTCGTCGGCCTGATCGCCTCGGTGACGCTGGCTTCCGGCTCGGTCCTGAAGGCGCTGGCCATGGTGGTGCTGGGACTGCTGCTCGGCCTGACCGGGCAGGACATCTACTCCGGCATGCCGCGCCTGACCTTCGGCAGCATGACCCTGATCGAGGGTTATGAATTCGTCGCGGTCGCCATGGGCATCTTCGGCCTCGGCGAGATCATCCGCAATCTGGAGGACGAGACCGTCCGCCCCATGGTCGTCGGCAAGTTCCGCAGCCTGATGCCGACCCGCGAGGAAATGAAACGCAGCATCGCGCCGGTGCTGCGCGGGACGGTGCTGGGCTCGGTGCTCGGCATCCTGCCCGGCGGCGGGGCGCTGCTGTCGTCCTTCGCGTCCTACTCCATGGAAAAGAAGCTGTCGAAGCATCCGGAGGAATTCGGCCGCGGGGCCATCGAGGGCGTGGCCGGCCCCGAAAGCGCCAACAACGCCGGCGCGCAGACCTCCTTCATCCCCATGCTGACCCTGGGCATTCCCTCGAACCCCGTCATGGCGTTGATGATCGGCGCCATGATTATCCAGGGCATCACGCCCGGCCCGGAGATCATCACCAATCAGCCGGACCTGTTCTGGGGCCTGATCGCCTCCATGTGGGTCGGCAACTTCATGCTGGTGCTGCTCAACCTGCCGCTGATCGGCATGTGGGTGCGGCTGGTCACGGTCCCCTATCACATCCTCTTCCCGATCATCGTGGTGGTCTGCTGCATCGGCGTCTACAGCGCCGAGAACAACGCCGCCAACGTCACCACCATGGCGCTGTTCGGAGTGGCCGGTTACCTGTTCGCGAAGCTCGATTTCGAGCCGGCGCCCTTCCTGCTCGGCTTCGTCATCGGGCCGATGGTGGAGGAATACCTGCGCCGGGCCATGCTGCTGTCCGGGGGCGACCCGACGGTCTTCGTCACCCGCCCGATATCGGCGGGCCTGCTGGCGATCGCCGCCATCGCGCTGGTGGTTGTGGCGCTTCCATCCATCAACGCCTCGCGGGACGTTGTGTTTCGCGAAGAGTAATCGGATTGTATGACCCCAAAAGCGATGCTGGCGCGGGCACGGTCCGCGCCGGGATGACACCCCTCTGCAGATGAAGATGAATCGGGCTCGTTGATGAACAGTGACACCGCTCTTGAAGATCGCACCCAGCCGGTGCGGGTCGATCCAAAGGCTCAGGGCTGGACCCGGATGGCCGACGGAGGCTTCCTGAACATGGTCGGACCGTTGTGGCAGAAGGCCGACGGATCGCGCGTGCGCTATGCGTTTCTGGCGGAACCGAAGCACGAAAACCTGCGCGGTGTCGTGCAGGGCGGCATGATCATGACCTTCGCCGATCGGGCCATGGGTATGACCAGCCGCCAGGTGAACGAGAACAAGCCCCAGGCCACCGTCCAGCTCGACGTTCATTTCGTCGACGCCGTGCAGATCGGCGACTTCGTGGAGGCCTATGCCGAGGTCGTGCGCAAGACGCGCACGCTGCTCTTCATGCGCGCGGAACTCAGGGTCGGTGAGCGCATCGTGGCGACGGCCAACGGCATGTGGAAGGTGCTGGCAAAAACGCCCAAGGCTGGGTAATGGCCCGCCCCCTGACTCACCCCATCTTGTCGGCGATCATCGCGCCGATGGGGATGGCCGATGTGGCGGCGGGCGAGGGCGCATTATAGACATGGACCATGCGCTCGGTTTCCCCGAACAGGAAATCATGCACCAACGTACCGTCAGCCAGCACCGCCTGGGCGCGGATGCCGGCGTGCGGATCGGTCAGGTCGTCCATTCCCAGCGAGGGGCAATAACGGCGGCAGACGTCGAGGTAGCCGCGCTTCCAGAACGAGTTGCGCAGTTCCGTCACGGCTGAGGAACGATAGCGCAGCACGGTCTTCCAGAAGCCTGGAAAACGGGCGTAGTCGATGACGTCGCCGAGGGTGATCGAGCCGCGCGGATAGCCTTCGCGGGCGAAGCCGACCACGGCGTTGGGGCCGACCGTCACGCCGCCGTCGATCATGCGGGTCAGATGCACGCCGAGGAACGGCACCTCGGGGTCCGGAACCGGATAGATCAACGAGTTGACGATGGCCCTGTGACGGGGCGCGAGGCGGTAGTATTCGCCCCGGAACGGCACGATGCGGTGATCGATCTTCAGGCCCGCCAGCCGCGCCAGCCGGTCCGACTGCAATCCCGCGCAAACCGCCAGCCGCCGCGCCCGCACCGATCCGCCCGCCGTATCGACAGCCACCATGTCACCCGTCTCGCGGATGGCGGTGACGGATTCGCCAAGGCGGATCGCGCCGCCCATGGCCCCGATCTCGCGCGCCATGGCGGCGCAGACGGCCTTGTAGTCGACGATGCCGGTGGACGGCACGAACAGCGCGCCGAGGCCGGAGATGTTCGGCTCGCGCCGGGAAAGCTCCGCCGCGTCGATGCGTTCGACCTCGACGCCGTTCGCCCGCGCCCGTTCGTAGAGCGCGTCCATGCGCTCCAGTTCGGCCCCGTTGGTTGCGACGAGATGCTTGCCGCAGACCTCGAAGGCGATGCCGTGGGTCCGGCAGAACTCCTTGGTCGCCTCCGCGCCCCTGCGGCACAGCTCGGCCTTGAAGCTGCCGGGGGCGTAATAGATGCCGGCATGGATCACGCCGCTGTTGTGCCCGGTCTGGTGCGCGGCGAGGCCCTGTTCCTTCTCGATCAGCACGAGGCCCGCGCCCGGCTTGCGGCGCAGCAGTTCCCGCGCCGTCGCGAGGCCGACGATGCCGCCGCCGATCACGCAGTAATCGTGGATCATCTCGTCCTCCCAAACGAGGCGGGTCGTCAGGCCTTATGCTTCTTTTTCTTGGCGGCCTTCTTGCCATCATATGGCGGGCGGACGTCGCCGCCCGGCGCGCCGAGCTTTGCATGCTTGGGTTTGCGCTTCTTGAAGTCGGCCTCGCCCTCCGGCTTGGCCACAGGGTGCCACTTGTCACCGCGTCGCGGGGCGGGCGGCGCCGAGGCGTCCTTGGGGCGCGGCGGCCTTGCTTCCATGGGTCTGGGGGCGCGCTCGGCTCGCGCTTCCGGTGGGCGCTCGCCATCGACCACCAGTTCGATCCGGCCGCCGTCGCCATCGGCCTTGCGCACGGCTGAGGCGAAGGCCTCCGCCGCGCCCGCCGCGATCTGGAAGCGGGTCTCATGTTCGAAGATGCGGATCGATCCGATGTCCGGCTTGGAGATCTTGCCGCGCCGGCAGATCAGCGGCAGCAGCCACTTCGGGTCGGCGTTGTTCTTGCGGCCGATGCCGAGGCGGAACCAGACGCTGTCGGCGAAGGCGGCGGCGCGGACGGCATCCCTGGGCGCGCGCTCGGCGCGGTCGGGCCGGGGCTCGCGCTCGGCCCAGGGCTCGCGCGGTTCGCGGGCGCGGTTCGGCGCGCGGCCTTCGCCGGGGTCGAACACTTCCTCCGGCGCGGGCAGGCGCGAATTGTAGATGCGCACCAGCGCCGCCGCGATTTCGGCGGGCGTGCGCTCCGCCAGCAGGGCGGTGGCGAGGGCCTGTTCTTCCTCGGTGCTGTCGCCGGTCAGGAGCGGGTCCTGCATCAGCCGCTGCTGGTCGAGCTTGCGGATATCCTCCGGCGAGGGCGGGCCGCTCCAGATCGGCGTGACGCGCGCCGACGACAGGATCAGCTCGGCCTTGCGGCGGCGCGCGGGCGACACCAGGAGGACGCTGACGCCCTTGCGCCCGGCGCGGCCGGTGCGTCCGCTGCGGTGCTGCAGCACCTCGGCGTTCTGCGGCAGGTCGGCATGGATCACGAGGTTGAGGCCCGGCAGATCGATGCCGCGCGCGGCGACGTCGGTGGCGACGCAGACCCGCGCATGGCCGTCGCGCAATGCCTGGAGCGCGTGGCTGCGCTCCGCCTGGCTGAGCTCGCCCGACAGCGCCACGGCGGAAAAGCCGCGCTCCATGAGGATGGCGTGCAGATGCCGCACGGCGTCGCGCGTCGCGCAGAACACGATGGCGCTGGGCGCCTCGAACTGGCGCAGCACGTTGACCACCACATGCTCGCTCTCGCGCGGGGCCATGCGGATGGCGCGGTATTCGATGTCGGCATGGCCGCGCTCGCCGCTGGAGGCCGCGATCCGCACGGCGTCCTTCTGGTAGGTCTTGGCCAGCGTCACGATGCTCTTGGGCAGGGTGGCGGAGAACAGCAGGGTGCGGCGGGTCTCGGGCGTGGTCTGGAGGATGAATTCCAGGTCCTCGCGGAAGCCGAGGTCGAGCATCTCGTCGGCTTCGTCGAGCACCACGGCCTTCAGCTGCGACACATCGAGCGCGTTGCGCGTCAGGTGGTCGCGCAGGCGGCCGGGCGTGCCGACCACGATGTGGACGCCTTCGGCAAGCTGCCGCCGCTCGCGCCTGGGGTCCATGCCGCCGACGCAGGAGACGACGCGCGCTCCCGCGTATGTATAGAGCCACTCCAGCTCGCGCTGGACCTGGAGCGCAAGCTCGCGTGTCGGCGCTATGATGAGCGCCAGCGGCGAGGAAGCGGGCGCCAGCCGCTCCGCATCGCCGATCAGCGTGGAGGCGAGGGCGAGGCCGAAGGCCGCCGTCTTGCCCGAGCCGGTCTGCGCGGAGACCAGGAGGTCGCGCCCGGCGTTGGCTTCCTCCAGCACGGCGACCTGCACGGGCGTCGGATCGGTGTAGTCGCGCTCGGTGAGCGCGCGCGCGAGGGAAGGATGCGTCGGAGGAAATGCCACGATGAAAAGGCCCTGATGGTGCGGCGCGCATCCGCGCGGCACAGGAAAACGGCCTTCGCGGCCCGATCCGATGGATGATCGGCAGGGTGTTAGTCGATTTCAAAGCAAAAGGCCATGGCCATGCCGTGCTGCCGGGCGGAAGAAGCGCTTTGTCATGTTAGCGTGAGCGTTGCTCTATAGGCTCATCTGCGTCTAGTCTGGCCGGACATGTACCCAACGGAGGACCACCATGGGACTTTTCAGCTTCTTGAAGGATGCCGGCGCAAAGCTGCTCGGAATCGAATCGGCGGAGGCCGCGACGCCTGAAAGCCTGGAAGCGCAGCTCAAGGGCCATGGCTTCGACGCCGGAAAGCTGAAGATCGATGTCGACGGCGACACGGTGAAGGTCACCGGCGACGCCCTTTCGACCGAGGAGGCTGAAAAGATCGCTCTTGCCCTGGGCAATGTGGTCGGCGTCTCCAAGGTCGACACCGGCGGCCTGAAGGTGGCCACCGCCTCCGCCGATTCCGTGATGTACACCGTCAAGAAGGGCGACACCCTCTGGAAGATCGCCGAGACCCATTACGGCAAGGGCAAGGGCGACCGCTACAAGGACATCGTCGCGGCCAACACGCCGCCGGTGAAGAACCCCGACCTCATCCAGCCGGGCTGGGTGCTGCGCATCCCGCCGCTCGCGTAAGTCAACGAATTCAATGCTTTGAAAGCCTTCGCGGACTCAATCCGCGAAGGCTTTTCATGTCCTAGGGCCGCCAGATCACCGAGCGGTCGATGTCCGCCAGCCGCGCGCGCCCCGTGAGGGCCATGGCGACCTCAAGCTCCGTCCGCAGGATGGCGAGCGCATGGATCACGCCCACCGCGCCCGCCACGGCGAGGGCGTAAAGATAGGGTCGTCCGATCATCACCGCGTCCGCGCCGAGCGCGAGCGCCTTCAGCACATCGGTGCCGCGCCGGATGCCGCCGTCGAGCAGGATGGGCACGCGCCCCTCCAGCCGCTCCGCGATGCGGGGCAGGGCCTCTATCGTCGCAGGCAAGGTATCGAGCGTCCGCCCGCCGTGGTTCGACACGATCACGCCGTCGGCGCCGAGGTCGGCGGCGCGCAGGGCGTCATCGGGCGACATGATGCCCTTCAGCAGGATGGGAAGCTTGGTCTCGCCGCGCAGCCAGGCGATGTCGTCCCAGGTCGGCGCGCCGTCGAGCAGTCCCTTGAACACCGGGCTTTCGCCGGGTCCGGCCCGTGATGTGGGGCCATGCGAGGGACGCAGGTTGACCGCCGACACGCCCTCGGGCAGCCGGAAACCGGCGCGCTGTTCGGCGTTGCGCACGCCGTTGACCGAGGCGTCGGCGGTCACCACCAGCGCCCGGCAGCCGGCGGCTTCCGCGCGGCGCACCAGTTCGAGCGTCAAACCCCGGTCGGATTGGAGATAGAGCTGGAACATGAGCGGCCGGGTCGCGGCCTGCGCGATCTCCTCCAGCGTCACGCTGGCCTGCGTGCTCACGGTCAACCAGGCCCCGGCGGCGCTGGCGCCCAGGGTACTGGCGCGCTCGCCCTCGGGATGGACGAGCTTCTGGAACGCCACGGGCGCGAGCAGGATGGGAAAGTCCAGCCTTTCGCCCAGGAACGTCAGGGAGGTGTCCGCGCCTCTCATGTCCGCCAGCACGCGGCCTTCCAGCCGGATGGCGTCGAAGGCCTCGCGGTTCCAGCGCAGCGTCAGGCCGTCCGCGCCGCCGCTGGCGACATAGGCCCAGGTCTGTTCGCAGAGGCGTGCGCGGGCGTGGCGTTCGTAATCGTCCAGCGCGACCACGTCGGGGGGAACGGAAGATTGCGAGGTCATCGCCGCCTCAGCGAGGCGAAGGCCCGCAGCAGGCCGCCGCGTGGCCGCGCCGCCTCGGGTGTCTCCTCATGGGTGAGGATGAGCGCCCGGCGGCCGAGGGCCTGAAGCTCCGGATCGGCGCTGTCGAGCAGGACCCCGCTGATATCCCGGAGAAAGTCCGCCGGCGCGATGGCGATCGAACAGGAATAGCGCCGCGCGGCCTCCTCGCGGTCGCCGCGCCCATCGGCCAGCCGGGCGAGATTGGCGTGGGCGCGGTAGCAGCCACGGTCGGCGGCGCGTGTGTACCAGCGCAAGGCGAGGGCGGGTTTCACCGCCACCCCGGCCCAGCCATCCTCGCGGTAGTGGCCGAGCTTGTTCATGGCCTTGAGATTGCCTGCCCGCGCCGAACGCAGGAACAGCGACAGCGCGCCCTTCTCGTCGCGCACGCCGAGGACGCCGGCCAGCAGCAGTTCGCCGAGGTTGAACTGCGCCCAGTCATGGCCCAGCCCGGCCGCCCGTTCGTACCAGCGTGCGGCCTCTTGGTGATCCACCGGCACGCCCCAGCCCAACTCGTGGCAGCGCCCGACCATGTTGACGCCGTCGAGATGGCCTGCCTCGGCCGCGATGGAGAACCAGCGGTAGGCCGCCGTGGCGTCGCGAGGCGTTCCGACGCCATCCACCAGCATCTGGCCCCATTGCACCATGGCGGCGGGCAGTCCGTGCAGCGCGGCGGAACGGGTGATGCGCGCGGCCTCGACCGGGCTTTGCGCCATGCGGGCCTGCATGGCTTCCGGGGACATCGCGGTCAGTTCGGCGTAGGACAGGGGTGTGTTCACAGGTCGGCCCATTGCCGCAGCAGGTTGTGGTAGTGGCTGGTCAGCCCGACCACGGCGGGGTGGTCGTCGGGCATGGCCTGGCGCACCTGGATCACGGCCATGTCGAGGTCGTAGAGCATGGTGCGCTTGCCGTCGTCCTTGACCATGGACTG
>JBEBSP010000049.1:0-16991 GCA_040394255.1 Agaricicola taiwanensis
CATACCGTGGGCGTCGACGGGCGTTCTCACCCAGCGGGCATCGTCCGGCATCACGACGGAAAGACGCGCGGCCTCGTCGTAAGGCGTGCCGGGAAAGGAGAAGGTGAAGGCATGGAGACCCTGACCGCCCTCCTCCGTCAATTGCCGCAGCACCCAGCTGTCGAGGCCGGAGGACAGGTTGACGCCCACCGGCACGTCGCTCATCAGGTGGCTGTCGAGGGCATCCGTCACGCAGGCGCGCACCTCATCCTCGCTCAGGTCGCGCGGCGCAGCGTCCGGCGGCGCCCAGTAGCGTTTCAGTGCCAGCGCCCCGCCGGGCGTCCAGACGCCGAAGTGGGCGGCGGGCATGTTGCTAATGCCTGAAAAGAAGGTCTCCGCGCCGGTTTCCAGTTCGCCGTCGGCCAGCCAGGAATGCACCGCCGGAAGATGGGGGACGAGCGGCACGCCGAGCCCCGCCAGCGCGCGCGCCGAGGAGGCGAAGGCCAGCGCCCCGCCGCGCTCCGCGATCAGCAGCGGCTTGATGGAGAAGCGGTCGACCGCGAGGACGAGCCGCCGCTCGGCCTCGTCCCACAGCGCGAAGGCGAACATGCCACGCAGATGCGTGACCGCGTCGAGCCCCCAGCGGGCATAGGCCGCGAGGATCGTCTCGGTGTCGCTGTGGTCCGTGGTCCAGGGGTAGCCGGTCAGCTCCCGGCGCAGATCGGCGGCATTGTAGATCTCGCCGTTGAAGACGATGGCGAGACGACCGCCGAGGCCGAACATCGGCTGGTCGGCGCGGGCGTCGAGATCGACGATGGCGAGACGGGTGTGGCCCAGCAGCATGTCGGGCGCGAGGCGGGCGTAGCCGTCGCCGTCGGGACCACGCGCGCGCATGGCGCTGACGGCGCGTCCCGCCTGCGCGTCGGAGCAGGTTTCCCCGACGAGGCCGAAAATCCCGCACATGGCGTCAGGCCGCTCCGCTCTCGGCATCCAGCACGGCGTGGTAGCGGCGGGCGAGGTCGACGCCGTCCGCGCCGTGGACATCGATCAGCGCCCATTGCTCCTCGACCACCACGAATCCGACGGACCGGCCCATGGCCTTCTCGTCGCCCAGCGTGGCGGGGCGCGTCAGCAGGCACAGGCCCGCGACCTCACGGAAGAAACCGCGGCCCGTGGGCGTGGTGACGCGGTGGAGCGCGCCGCCGGCGTCCTCGGTCCAGAGGTTGCCGTATTCGCGCACCACCGAGACCACGGTGTCGAGCGCGGGCTCGCGGTCCATGATGCCGATGGCGTTGCCGATCAGTCCCGCCGGGCGGAAGGGATGGCTCGGCTCCAGGATCAGCACCGCGCCGTAACTCTTGCCGGTCTTCTCCGCCATCCAGCCGTGGGCGATGTCGAGGGCGCGGAAATAACCGCCCTCGATCTCATCGGCCTCGCGGCGGCGGACATGCCAGCCTGGGTTTTCCAGGACATGGGCGGCGATGCGCTCGTCGTCGGTGGTGATGCAAAGGTCGGCGTCGATCCCGTCCGCGATGCGCGCGGCCTCGCGCAGCGTCGGGTCGATCAGACGCCCGCCGCCGAGCGGACGCAGGAACAGCGGGTCATCCTCGCCCGCCGAACGAACCGGGACGAGGATCAGGAGCGGAGCGACACCCGGCCCGCTCATTCCGGCAGGCCCCATTTCAGCACCACCTGTTCGGCCAGCCAGAGGTCGAAGGCGGTGTGGATGTCGATGCCGGTGCGGAAGTCGTCGTTGACGATCAATTCCACCCGGTCGCCGATGCGGCGGCCGGCGCGCAGCAGACGCGTCCGGGTCGCGCAGGCCAGCCCCGTGTCCTCGCGGTAGAGCAGGCGGCGGTGCGGGCGCTGGCGGCTCATGTAGGTCGCCATCTCCGGCATGACACGCTCCCAGCCCTCGCCGTCCAGCGTGCGCTGCCAGAAGTTCTTCTTGGTCTCGTTGGCGGAGAAGGCGCTTTCCAGCTCCGGGTCGGCGTGCAGCGCCTCGACCGCCTGTTTGATCCAGGAAGGCGAGCGGAAGATGTCGGTGGGCTGGAGGAAGACGAAGATGCCGTAAGTGTGTCCCAGCGCCGCCTCGCTGGCTTCCAGCGCATGCTGGAGCGTCGGCTCGGTCAGGGCCGTGTCGCCGGCGATCTCGGCGGGGCGCAGGAAGGGCGTCAGCGCGCCGTGGGCGCGGGCGACCTGGGCGATGGCCTCGTCGTCGGTGGTCACCACCACATCGTCGCAGACGCCGGATTTCAGCGCCGCCTCGATGGAATAGGCGATCAGCGGCTTGCCCGCCAGCGGCTTGATGTTCTTGCCCGGCAGGCCCTTGGAGCCGCCGCGCGCCGGGATGATGCAGAGAACCCTATCGACCATTGCCGTTCCGGCCTTTCAGATATTCGATGACCCGCACCACGCGTTCCGCCCGCGCCTCGTTGCGGCCCTGGTGGATGCCGTGGAAATGATAGACTCGCGCGTGCGGCTCGTAGCGCAGGACATAGCCCAGCCGGATCATGCGCTCGCCCCACTCGCGGTCTTCCTGACCCTCGATGGTTTCATCGAACGGCTGCTCGCGCCAGACCTCACGCGGGATCGCGGAGTTGGCGTTGTGGAAGAAGGTGTCGCGGGTCTGGCGCAGCCGCTCGTCGCGGAAGGTGAGCCAGAGGTCCCGCTTGTCGAAGGCGCTGGTGTCGGGCAAGGGCTCCTGCCGCCCGTAGACACCGGCGATGTTCTTCTCCACCGACAGCGCGGCGACCAGATAGTCGGCCCAGAGGTCGTCCACCGGCAGGCAGTGGGCCGAGAGCACCGCGATGCTGGGATGGCTCGCCGCCGCCGCGCCGAGGTTGATGGCGCGGCCGTAGGAGAATTCGTCCGCGCCGATGCGCACCACCTTCGCGCCCATGGATCGCGCGATCTCGACGCTGCCATCGGTGGAATCGTTGTCGACAACGATGGGCTCGACATCCGCCATGCGCTGGTGTTTCAGCGCGAACAGGCAGCGCGCCATCCAGCGCGCCTCGTTCCTGCTGCGGATCACCACGGAGAGCATGGCCTGTCCTTCCCCCGTCCCGTCAGAACCGGCAGATGTAGCGCAGGTCGGCCTCGCCCATCAGGTCGGTGTCGACCGGGAACTTGGCCTTGCGCTCGGCGCTGTCGATCGCCTCGCCCCGGTGCATGATGGTCCAGCTCTTGAAGCCGACGTCGCGCAGGCGGTCCTGGAACTCCGCGTGGGAGATGACCTCGCGGCAGGGCACGAACATATGGTCCATGAAGTTGAAGATCTTGCCCGGATGGACGCGCATCAGGTCCAGCATGGCGAAGGCGTAGCCGCGCGGCACAGGGGCCATGATCTCGCGGAACACATCCGTCAGATCCCACCAGTATTCGCCGCTGCCGTAGAGCATGATGTAGGCCTCGCCGTCGCGCCGCGTGACGCGGGCGGTTTCGGCGAGCGCCTTCTTCGGATCGGTGGTGTGGTGCATCACGCCGTTGCAGGAGACGAAATCGAAGCTCTGATCCTCATAGGGCAGCTCCAGCATGGAGCCCTGGAGGAAGGTGCAGCGGTCGCCGTAGCCGAGGCGCGCGGCGCGTTCGGTGGCGTCCTTGATGGCGAGGTCGCTCAGGTCGAAGCCATGGCTCTCTGACGCGCCGAGATCGGCCATGGCGATGACGTAGCGTCCGCTGCCGCAGCCCAGGTCGATGCATTTCTTGCCCTTGAGGTCGAGCGTGATGCCGTTCTTGTCGAAGCGCCGGGTGAAGAGGCCCGCCATCTCCTTGAACTCCGCATCGCTGTAGTAGGTCCAGCAGCGGCCGTAGAGATCGGCGGTGAAAGCTTCCACCGTCTCGTCGGGGGCGGTGGCGCCACTGGTGGTCTCGATCACCGGATGGGTGGCGGCGAGATCGCGGCCCAGCTTCAGCGCGCGCAGGAAGCCCGCGCGGTCGAAGGGCCGGTCCTGGCCGCGCAGGTCGTCGAACTGCTTGTAGATGCCGTAGGAAATGGCGGTGCGCAGGCCATAGGCCGTGCGGGTCGGATCGACCGCCTCGATGGCTCGTGCGACATCGATGAGGGCGGCGTGGAGCGTGTCGCGGGATATGTCGGTCATGCGGAGAGGGTCTCCCGGCTGTCGGTCGTGGCGAATGGGGTTGGATTGGCGCGGACGGCGAAGCCCGCGTCGCGGATGGGGCGGCCCGAGGCGCGCCAATCGGCGACGCCTTCGGTCAAGGTCTTTCCGACGGCGGGAGCCCGGCGGGCGGCCAGGTCGTCGAACAGGGCGACGTAGCCCGGCAGCACCTCGGCGGGCTTCAGCCCCGCCGTCACCGCATGGCGCAGGAAGCGCTCCGTGTCCACCGGCGCGTAGGAGGGACGAAAGCGGCCCTCGGCCAGCGCGGCGAGATGACGGTCGAGGTCGTCGGCGTTTTCGGCCACCTCACCCGCGCCGTCGGCCTCCCAGATGCAGTCGAAATCGTGGGTGTATTTCAGATAGACGACCGGCTTTTCCATCAGGAAGGCGTCGTAGACGATGCTCGACTGGGTGATGAGCACCATGTCGGCCCAGCGCGTCACGGCGAAGGATTCCTCCTCGTTGGCGACAAGGCGGATGGCCGAGCCGGGCGACAGCAGGCGGCCGTAGTCGGCCTCCTCATGCGCCGGATTGCGGGTGTGGACCTTGATGGCGATGTCGAGCCGGTCGGCGTAACGTTCCATGACGGCGATGGTGGCTTTCACACCCTCGCGGTCGCTGGCCATGAGCCAGGCCGGGAACCAGACCACGCGGGGCTTGTCCGCCACCGGCAGCGCCGCCGTCCCACGCGGAAGTGCCGCAAGGCGCTCATGCCACTGCGGCGTGAAGCGGGCGAGACCCATGAGCCGGAGGCAACCCTCCGCCACGCCCTGTGCGACCGAACGCTGGCCCTTGTAGACGTTGTCCACGGCCATGACGGTCGGAGGGATCACCGGCAGACGCGCCGGCTTTTTGAGCTTCTTCGGGTCCTGCTGGCTGCGGTGGCTGAAGATGCCTTCGTAGGTCCAGGCGCCGTGCGGAAGCTGGACGACGGGCACGCCGCGCCGTTCGGCCTCGGCGCTGACCGGCGTCACCATGGCGTGGACCAGGCCCCAGTCCATGGCGACCACGTCCGGGCGGTAGCGGTCCATGAGCGCGCGGCCCGTGGGCGCGAGGCGGCGCAACCACAAGCCGAGCGCATGGTCGTAGACGCGCGACGCCAGGAACCACGGCAGCAGGCCACGCAGGTCGCGGCCCATGAGGCGGCCCATGAAGGGCGTCGCGTCGCACCAGGAGGTGATCCGGTCGCGCAGGCGGAACAGCCGCGACGACCAGCGGCTGGCGGGGTCGATGTCCTCCAGCCGGGCGACGGGGATATTGTGCGCCTCGCGCAGCCAGGCGAAACGCCAGTCGGTCTCGAAGTTCACCGAGCCGTGGGTGGCGTGGGGATAGAACACCACCGAGCAGTCCCACCCACCCGATTGCACGAGCGCATCGATCACCGGCGTCACATGGTCGATGTCGTTGTAATTGTGCAGGAAGAAGAGCGCGCTCTTGCGGGTCATGCGCGCTCTCGCAGGAGGATGAAGGCTTCTCCCGCCGTATAGCCAGCCGTAGCGCCACGGAAGGTCGCCAGCGCGCGGATCGCCTCCACCGAACGGGGATGGGGGAAGGCGCGGATTTCGCCGGCGTAGGCCTCCATGGCGGTGGTCTTGGCGTCCAGATGCGCGCTGATGTCGTGGATCACGGTGGGCTGGAACGGAGCCTGCGACGGCGACCCCCATTCGGTGCTGGACAGCGTTTCGCCAGCCAGGATGCGCATCACGGGGCAGTCGCCCACGGGGCGGCAGGCGGTCAGAACCGCGTCATGCACCACACCGTGATCGACGTTCCGGTCACCGCGATGGTGGGTGTAGACCACCGAGGGGCGAACCTCGGCGATGAAGGCCTCCACGGCCTTGACCACGTCGAGCAGCGGCACGGAATCCAGCGCGTTGTCGGGCAGCCCGAGATGGCGCGGCGGATTCGCCCCCATGGCCTTCGCCGCCGCCGCCGCATGGGCACGCAGCTCACCATGGGCCCCCTCAGAGGCACCACCCCGTGAATCGAGGCCCGAGGCGACGATCAGGATCTCCACCCGATGACCCAGGGCCGCGTGGCGGGCGAGGCTGCCGCCCGCGAGCAACACCTCGTCATCCGGATGGGCGACGATGCAGGCGACGGTCAGGGGCTCGGATGTGAACATCGTGTCCGCCTTCAAAAATGCTCGTGGAATTCGGCGCGGGCGCGTTCGAGGTCTTCCGAACGGCCGATGTCGATCCAGTAGTCGTTGACGTGGAAGGCGGCGACGCTGCCGGGCTTCCAGGCAACGAGATCGCTCAACAGATCGGGCATGTCAAAGGCGCCGTCCGCCGGAATGCGGGCGATGACCGCCGGGTCGAGGGCATAGATGCCGGCGTTGACAGGTACGTTGAACACCGGCTTCTCGCGGATGCCGCTGACGCGCACGCCGTCGACGTCGACCACGCCGAAGGGAATCTCCACCGCGTGGTCGCGCACGGCCACCGTCGCCAGCGCCTTCTCCTGCGCGTGCATGGCGAGCAGCGCACGCGGGTTGAAGCGCGTCAGGAGGTCGCCGTTCATCACCACGAAGGGCAGGCTCTCGCGCCCGCCCATCAGGCCGAGGCTGCCCGCCGTGCCGCGCGGGGCGTCCTCGCGCAGGTAGTCGATGGCGACGCCGAGCGCGGAACCATCGCCGAAGTGCTGCTCGATCTGCTCGCCCATGTGGTTGATGGAGAGATAGAAACGCTCGAAGCCGTGGCCGTGGAGAATGCGGACCAGGACCTCCAGGATAGGGCGACCGCCGACCGGCACCATGGGTTTCGGCGTTTCCGCCGTGTGCGGCATCAGCCGGCGGCCCTTGCCGCCCGCCATCAGAACGACAGCGTTGGGCAGCCGGTGCGAGGCGCGGCGCAGGCGGGTGAGATCGACCAGGCCGCGCACAAGGCCCGCCTCGTCCACAAGTGGCAGCCAGGGGCTCATGGCCTCTTCCGCCAGCGCGCGCAGATGCTCGTCGGAGGTGTCGAAGGGAGCCGTGCGCGGGCGGCGCGTCATGATTTCCGCCACGGGACGCGTCACGTCCGGATTCTCCACCAAGGCGCGGCGGATGTCGCCGTCGACCACGACGCCCAGCAGGCGGCGCGCCTCATCGACCACCAGCACGATGGAAACGGCGCTTTGCGTCATGCGCGCCATGGCGTCGATCAGACTGGCCTCCGGCCCGATCAGGCAGGCCTCCAGCGGCACCATGCCGGATGGATCGCGCGACGGTGTCATGCGTCCACGACCTCCGTCAGGGCGGCGGCGACGCGCTCTACGTCCTCGTCGGTCATGGAAGGAAACAGCGGCAGCGACAGGGCGCGGCGGTAGTAGAGGTCCGCGCCGGGATAGGCGTTGCCGCGCGCGCCGCCGAAACCGGGCTGGAAGGGCACCGGCACGTAATGCACCTGTGTTCCCACGCCACGCTCCCTCAGCGCCGACATGACTTTCGCACGGGAAAGGCCGAGCCCCTCGAAGTCGATCAGCGCCACATAGAGATGCCAGGCGGGTTCGCACCAGCCGTGCTTCATGAGCGGCTTCACGCGGGGAGCGAGCGGTGAAAGCAGACGGTCGTAAAGCTCCACGATCGCGCGCCGGCGCGCCACGAATCGGTCGAGCTTGCCGAGCTGGCTCAAGGCGAGCGCTGCGTGGATGTCGCTCATGCGGTGGTTGAAGCCGGGCTCCGGCATTTCGCCGTACCAGGGGTTGGGCGCGCCGTCACCGTCAAAGGCGAGATCGCGGGCGGTGAAGCCGGACGGATCGCGCACAAGACCATGATGGCGCATGATCTGCATGCGACCTGCCGCCTCAGCCGAGCGGGTCGTCACAGCCCCGCCCTCCCCCGCCGCGATGGTCTTCACCGGATGGAAGGAGAAACAGGCGGCGTCACTGTGGGTGCAGGCCCCTATGGGTTCACCGCGATAGCGCGTGCCGACGGCATGGGCGGCGTCCTCCACCACGACAAGACCGTGCCTGTCGGCGATGGCGCGGATCGCGGCCATGTCCTCGCACTGTCCGGCCATATGCACGGGCGCGACGGCCTTGACCTTCGCACCATCCGCCTTCGCCAGCGCGGCTTCGAGATCGGAGGGCCGCATCAGGCCGGTGTCGGGATCGACGTCGGCGAAGATCACCTCGGCCCCCACATGGCGAACGCAGCTGGCTGTGGCGAGGAAGGTCATGGCCGGCACCACCACCGCGTCGGCCGGCCCGATCCCCAGCGCCAGATAGGCGAGGTGCAGCGCCGCCGTGCCGGACCCGCAGGAGACGGCATAGGGAGCACCCAGCTTTTCGCCAAGCGCCGTCTCGAAGCCATCCACCGTGGGTCCGGTGGTGAGGAAATCGCCCCGCAGAACACGCACGACGGCCGCCACGTCATCGTCCTCGATGACATGCCGGCCATAGGGGAGCGTGCTTTGGCTGGTCATGACCGATCAGTGCGGTTCGGCCACCAGGCGACGCAGGCTCTCGGCGTCGAGCCAGTCCGTGTTGATGTCGCTGCGGAAGGTGAAGCCTTCGACCACCGGCGTTCCCGGCTGATGGGCGCTGTGTCCCCGATCCCAGAAGGGGAAGCTCGGGCCGACGATGTAGCGGTCCGCGGTCTCGAAGGTGGTGCGTGAATCGTCCTCGGAGATCATGGTCTCGTGCAGCTTCTCGCCGGGACGGATGCCGATGATGTGCGTCGGCAGACCGGGGGCAAGCGCGGCGGCCAGATCGGTCACGCGCATCGAGGGAATCTTGGGCACATAAATCTCACCGCCGCGCATCTGCGCGAGGCTTGAGAGCACGAAATCAACGCCCTGCTGGAGCGTGATCCAGAAGCGGGTCATGCGCGGATCGGTGATGGGAAGGCTGGTTGCGCCTTCCGCGACGAGGCGCTGGTAAAGCTCGATCACGCTGCCACGCGAGCCCATGACATTGCCGTAGCGCACCACGGAAAAGCGCGGCCCGCCTTCGCCGCTCAGGCTGTTGGCGGCGATGAATATCTTGTCGGAGGCGAGCTTCGACGCGCCATAGAGGTTGACGGGGTTCGACGCCTTGTCGGTCGAGAGCGCAATGACCTTCTTGACGTCCGTGCGCAGTGCGGCCTGAACCACGTTCTCGGCACCGTGGACATTGGTGCGGATGCATTCGAAGGGGTTGTATTCGGCGGTGGGCACCTGCTTCAGCGCAGCCGCGTGGATCACGGTGTCGATGCCGCGCATGGCCATTTCCAGCCGGTCGACATCGCGCACGTCGCCGATGAAATAGCGCAGGCGCGGGTCGCGAAAGACCTCGAACTGCTGCATCTCGAACTGCTTCAGCTCGTCGCGGGAGTAGATCACCACCCGTTTGGGGTCGCACCGTTCCAGCACGGTGGCGATGAAACGCCGGCCGAAGGAGCCAGTCGCGCCCGTGACGAGAATGGTCCGGTTACGCAGGTCGAAGCCGTCGGTCATCAGTCCTCTTTCTATCCCTCTTGCGCCGGGGCTACATGGCCCGCGGCAACCGCGGCCTCGGCCAGCGCCCAGTCCTCGGCAGTATCGATGTCGAGCGCGGACAGGCCGCCGTGCTCGACGAAAAGGCAGGCCGGCGGAATCATCGTCCGGTGACGCCGCACCGCATGGGCATGCACGGCATAGACGGCTCCCGTCGGAACGAAAGCCGCGCCACTTCCGCCGCAGGGCTCGAGGCGGCCTTCGGCGTCCGTATAGACGTGCGCGAGCCCTACGTGAAGCCGGGCCATGCTGATAACCCCCGGGACAACGGGATTTTGCACCAGACGGTCGAGGCAGGCGCGGATCAACGCGGGCGTCCGGAAGGGCGATGTCGGCTGGAGGAGCACCACGGCGCCGTGGTCCCGGCCCTGTGCCGTCAGGCGGTCGAGCACGTCGATCACCACCTGCCATGAGGGCGTGTCGTCACGCGCCAGTTCCTCCGCGCGCAGGAAGGGTACATCGAGCCCGTGCCGCGCACCTTCCTCCGCGATGGCCTCATCGTCGGTGCTGAGGACGATGCGCATGCCGGGCATGGCGGCCCGTGCGGCGCGCGCCGTCCAACCGATGAGAGACAGCCCTCCGAGCGGCTTGAGGTTCTTGCCCGGAAGCCGTTTGGAGCCGCCACGCGCGGTGATGATGCCGAGGGGGTTCACCAGAATGCCGATTCCACGACCGGACCGACGATGCGATGCAGGCAGGATGTCTTGGGGTGGACACCGTCCCAAAACTCATCCGCCGCGCATCCCGCTATGGCTGGATCGGAGTCGCCCGCCACGCGCGCGCCGGTGCGCGCCGCGATGTTCTCGACCACCTGCTTGAGCTGAGCATAGTTCGCTCCGTCATCCTCCCTGACGACGTGGGCGTGCGTCAGCGGATGATAAGGCGGCAGCACAAGCACCAAGGCCACGCCCCGTCGCCGGATGTGGGCGAGCAGCTTTTCGAAGGTTGCCACGCTGCCCGCGGCGAAGGGACGGCTTATGGATCGAGCGTTCACATACTGGCGCCCATCGGCCAGGGCATCCGCGCGAATGGCGCCCTCGTTGCGACCGGCATAGGCCGCGCCATAGAGGATCGATCCATCCGGGCGCTTCGTTCCCGCCGCAAAGGCATCGCCGCCGGTCTGCCCCGCGCGGGATCGCCATGTCACCAGAACGTCGTTCACACTCTCGCGTGTGTAGGAGAGCGACAGGAGGTTCCCGACGACACCCGCCTCTCTGCCGTTCTCCGCGGGAGGAAGATCAAGCCCGCGGCGCATGGCCTGGACCTGGGGCTCCAGGGCGGTCCAGCGGGCGTTCAACGGGTCGGCATCGAACAGCCATGGGTCGATGCCGATCACCAGCAGTTCCGGAGGTGTGCGGCGCTCCACAAAAAGCTCCGCGAGCGCAAGAAGATCATCGAGTGTGAGCGATGACACCGAAGCATTGTAGAGCTTGCGGCCCGGCAGCAGAGAGGCTTCGATCTGCATCATGCGGCTGGAACCCATGATGAGAACATCCAGTGTTTCAGCCCGCGCCACAGCATAGGCATGCTGGAGACGGCGATCATCCGCATTGCTCAACGGAATGGCGTTGCCTGCGACCAGATCTCGCGCAGCGGCCACGGCGCGCCTGTCGCCATCGAGCAGGCCGGCCGGATCGACGGCGGCATTGAGGCCGAGCGCGCAGCCAAGCACCAGGGTGCAGGTCAGAAATGCGGAGGCGAGGAAGCGCATGGCCTAGAATTGAAAATAGATGAAATCGGAGTTGCGGCGCACCGCAAGGATCGCCACGGCCAGCAAGGCTCCGGTGGCTACGCCCCAGGCGGGCGTCGGACGCACGGACAGCCGTGTTCTTGCGGTGGCCATATAGCCCGTCAAGGCCTGGGTCGTCGGCAGAATGAGCACAGCGACCAGAAGCGCCAGGAACAATGGCCCATAGACAAGGCGAAAGGCGGGAACGCCCTCGAAGCGCACGCCGAGATCAGCCATCAGGCCGCCCAGCGCGCCCAGCAGCGGCCTGTGCTCGGCGGCGAAAACCACGCCGTTCATGCCCACCATGCCCTCGATCATGGACAAGGCATCCGAAAAGCTCTGGGCTCGGAAGAACACCCAGGCAAAACAAACGCTCATGAAGGTCAGCGCCCAGCCGAGAACGACGGGCAACCTCGGCATGTAGCGACGCCACTGGTGCGCCACGACCAGATAGAGCCCGTGCAACCCGCCCCAGATGACGAAGGTCCATGCCGCGCCATGCCAGAGGCCGCCCAGCAGCATGGTGATCATCAGATTGATATTGCGGCGCATCTCGCCGTGCCGATTGCCGCCCAGGGAGAAGTATAGATAATCCCGCAGGAAGCGGGACAAGGTCATGTGCCAACGACGCCAGAAGTCGATGATCGAGGCGGCTCGGTATGGCGCGGCGAAGTTGAGCGGCAACGCCACACCGAACAGGAGGCCGAGGCCGATGGCCATGTCCGTGTAACCGGAAAAGTCGAAATAGATCTGGAAGGCGAAGGCCAGCGCGCCGAACCAGGCTTCGAAAAAGCTGATGGGCGTTCCTTCCCCCGCAACGGCGAAGGCGGTGTCGGCGATGGGGGCGAGCGTATCGGCGATCAGGACTTTCTTGGCCAGCCCTATGGCGAACCACACGCAAGCCACGGATGCGCCATCGACCGTCAAGCGAGCGAAGTTTTCCGACCGGATTTGCGGCACCACTTCGGCATGGTGAATGATCGGCCCTGCCAGAAGGTGGGGGAAGAAGGTCACGAACACCATGTATTCGATGAGCCTGGGCGACGTGGCCGCTCCCCGCTTCAGATCGACCAGATAGGCAATCTGCTGGAAGGTGAAGAAGGAAATGGCGAGCGGCAGGACCACATGACCCACCATCCACGAGGCGCCAAGCAGAGAGTTGAAGTTCTCGACCAGAAAGCCCGCGTATTTGAAATAACCGAGCAGGCCGAGGTTGACCGCGATGCCCAAGGCCAGAGGCCAACCCTTCGTCCGATTGCGCTCTATCACAAGGCCCGCGCCGAAATTGAACAGAACCGAACCCATCAGCAGAATGAGATAGGCGGGCACAAACCAGCCATAGAAGACCAGCGATGCCGCCAGGAACACGACCTGCACCGCCGTCTGGCCGAATCGTCGTGCGAGCGCCACGGCCAGAATCGTCAGCGGCAGGAAGCCGAACAGGAAGACATGGCTGTTGAACAGCACGGCGGTCAGGATCTCGACAGCAGCAGGGGCGACAGCGCGGCGGGCTTCGGCGCGGCCAGTGGTGCGGGGTCGGGCCTCGGCAGGCTGGACGGATGCTCGACGGCCGCCTTCAGCGCGGCGCGGAGCGCGGCGGGATCGGAAGCGTCGATGCGCCCCGGATTGGGATAGAGCGAGGCCCCATGCGCCAGCACATCGTCGATGTAGCGGGTCGTTTCCATCACGGGCACGCCCTCGACATACATGTCGTTCATGACGTTGGAGCCGTTGAGCGAAACCGCCGCCACCGCAAGCCGCGCCAGAAGCTGGGGATGGGCGTGGCTGATCCGGACATCGGGGCGACGGCTGATGGCGATGTCGGCGCGCAGGAGATCAAGATCGCAGATGGGGTGCGGCTTGACCACAACCGAAGCGTCAGGCGCGGCGTCCGCCAGTGTGTCGAGCAGGCTGACGAAACTGTCGCGCACGGCATCATGCTGGAAGGGAATGATCGCCGGGCCGCAATAGAACACCAGGATCACCGGGCGTGGCAGATCGCGCAGGTCGCGGCCCTCGTCATCGCGGATTTCGGCTTCGGCGAGAGCGTCCAGATGGCGCCGCCAGGCCGGCATATGGCGCGGCGAGCCGACCAGCAGCGGAGCCGCTAGGCCGTAGTCGGCGTAATCGGTCACCTGATCGGGATGATAGACGAGGAACGCGTCGCCGGCATCGCGGAAACGCATGTCCTTGCCGACGGTTTTGCTGCCCTGGGCGTGGTTGAGCGCGGGATTTCCCGGATAGGCGGGCTTGCAGTGGATCATGACGCGGCCACCGCCACGGCGCGCCGCCCACGCCAGCATGCTGAGCGGAAAGACGCCCAGATCGCTGGCAGCGATCAAGAGCGCGGGCCGGCGGGCAAGGCGCGCGGCAAGGCGCGCCAGAACGAACGCGCCCCGAAGGCGCCGTGCCATGCCAGCCGGCCCGCGCGACAGCACCTCGATGGCGCCCGTGGCGTCCATGGCGCTGCGCAGGGCGTAGTTGCGGTCGATGACCGCAAGGTTTTGCTCGGTCAGCACCAGGAAGGTGACGCGCAGGTCCGGCGTCTCGGCCTTCAGCTCCATGGCGACCGGCAGGATGCTGTCGAGGCCGATCAGCTTGTTGCCGACCAGGATGACGAGATCGCGGATCACGCGGACGCTCCACGGAGCCGCTTGCGCAGCAGCTCGGGGTCGGCCATGCGCTCGCTCAATGCGGCGAGGATGCGCGACGCGGCGTGGCCGTCGCCATAGACGCCCCCGCCCCCCGGCCCGCGCGGCGGCAAGGCGGCGAGCGCGGCCGAAACGGCCACCAGATCATTGGGCACGGACCGGACGTTCACGCCACGGTCGCGCCCGGCCTGACGATCGCCGACGTCGATCACGGGCAAGCCGAAGAACTCGGCTTCCACGATGCCGCTGGAGGAATTGCCGATCATGACCGAGGCGTGATGCAGCGCGGAAGGGTAGAGCGCGCGGCCGAGCGTCTCCATGAAGCGAACATGCGGACGCGCCGCCACGAACTCACCGATCTCCTCCCGCATGACCGCGCCGCCGGGGTCGGCGTTGACGCCGGTGATGAGCGTGGGTCCGGGATGGGCATCCAGAGCCGCCAGCACCGCCGTGAGCGGCGCTGCGGGGTCGGGGGCGTTGGTCTCGGGGTGGATGGTGACGAGGCGCAGGCCCATGATGTCCTCGAAGCCCGTGGCGCGGGCGAAATCACCGCGCGACAGCAGGTTTGCCGCGCGCAGGGTGTCGAGGCCGGGCGCGCCGGTGACGGCTATGCGCCAGGGCTCCTCACCCATGGCTTCCAGCCGCCGCGCAGCGGGCTTGCAGGAGGCGAGATGGATGTGGGCGAGCTTGGTGATGGCGTGGCGAAGACGGTCATCCAGCGCGCCTTCCGTCACCTCGCCGCCGTGCAGGTGGGCGATGGGGAGGTTGAAGGGAACGGCGGCCAGCGCAGCCGGGACCATGTCGACGCGGTCGCCGATCACCAGCACGAGGTCGGGCGCGGCATCAGCGATCACCCGCGCGGCATCGCGCTGGCTGTCGGCCATGGCCTCTGCCACGTCGCGGACGTGCCGGCGGGAACCGCCTCCCCGACCAGCCGCGCACCGGACGCATGCGTGCCGGTCGCGAAGACATGGAGGTCGAAGCCCGGATCGGCGGCGAGCGCATGCCAGACCGGCGCGAGGATCGACACATCGGCGCGCCCCGAGGTGACGGACAGGATCTGCAGCGGCGTTGGACTCACGCGAGATCCTCGGCGCGGATGGCTTCGTCGGTGGCGCGGGCGCGCGACAGGCGGTGGCCCAGCGGCGATTGCGAGGGGGCAAGGCCCGTCGCGGGTCGCTTCAGCGTCACGTCGCCCTCGGCAATGATCCTGCCCGCCTCCAGATCGCGGGCGGCGTGCCAGGAGCGACGCACCAGACGGGCGGTGTCGATCTCGGCCTCGTGGGGGCGCTTGACGCCATCGCCCAGCATGGCGGCGGTCTCGCGCAGGCGGCGCGCCATGGCGGCGAAGGCGCCGGGCTCCAGCGAGGCCTTGTGGTCGGGGCCGGATGCGGTTCGATCCAGCGTGAAGTGCTTCTCGATCAGCGTCGCGCCCAGCGCCACCGCGGCGATGGAGGCGTGGTCGTCGAGGCTGTGGTCGGAATAGCCCACCGGGCGTCCGAAGCGGGCGGCCATGGCGGCCATGGCCTTGAGGTTGAGCGCCTCGGGCGGCGCGGGATAAAGCGATGTGCAATGAAGCAGCGTCACATCGCGCGCTCCCGCCGCGTCCAGCACGGACAGCGCCGCTCCGACCTCGTCCATGTCGGCCATGCCGGTGGACAGCCAGACGGGCAGGCCGAAGCGGGCATAGGCCGCCAGCATGGGATGGTTGGTCAGTTCGCCCGAGGGGATCTTCAGCGCGGGCATGCCGAGCGCGACGAGATCGGCGGCGGCATCCATGTCGAAGGCGGTGCACAGGAAGGCGATCCCCTCCTCGCGGCAGACGCGGGCGATCTCGGCAAAGCTCTCGATGTCCATTTCCAGAGCGCGCAGCAGCGCCATCTGGCTGGTCTCGCCGGTGTTGGCGGCCTGATAGACGGCGGTGGTCGCGCCCGCCGCGACGATGGTTTCGGCGCGGAAATGCTGGAACTTCACCACATCCGCGCCGGAGGAGTGTGCCGAGCGGACGAGCGCGATGGCCTTGTCGAGGCTGCCGTCGTGGTTAACGCCGGCTTCGGCGATGATGGTGAGGCTCATCGGAGGAAACGCTCCCCGGCCTTGACCAGAGCACCGTCCGGTACCCGCGCGCCCGGCAACACCACCGCGCCCGCGCCGATCATGGCGCAGGAGCCGATGACACAGTCGCCGAGAATGATGGCACCGGGGGCGATGTGACAGCCATCACCCAGAACCGCGCCATGCTCGATGATGGCGCCGGTGTTGACGATGACGCCGCGCCCGACGCGTGCGCCGGGCTGGAGACGCGCCATGGCCATGACCTGTGTCCCCTCACCCGCGACCGCATCGGCAGTCACGGAGGCGTCCGGATGGATCAGCGCGGGCCAATCACGCCCGGCGCTCCAGGAAGCGCTGAACAGCGACAGGCGGCGCTTAAGGGCTTGCGGCGTCACGCCTCCCATTCCCAGGGCGAGCCCCGCTTCGGGGTAAGCGGACAGCGCCTGCGGCTCGTCGGCGTAGCGCGGGACGTCCAGCCAATCGGCGGCGTTGCGATCGACATAGGCTGCCAGACGCAGGCCAAGTCGCGTGGCGATCTCCACGACGACGCGGCCATGCCCTCCGGCTCCAACCAGAAGCATCGTCACGCGGCGCCGCTCCTGGCCTTACTCCAGAGGGTGATGGTGTCGATGACGCGTGCCTGCTCGGCCTCCGTCAGCGACGAGGAGCAGGGCAGCGAAACCACCGTCCCCGACAGCGCGGCGGAAACGCCGGACAGCCGGCGCGGGGCGTCGCGCCAGGGCTGCTGGGCCGAAAGTGAACGCCAGAAAATGCGCGATTCGATGTTTGCGGCGCTCAGCGCGGCAACGAGGCCGCGGGCCTGGGCTTCATCACCCAGCCGCACCGAATAGAGCCAGCAGGAACTGTCCGAATGCGTCGGACGCGGCATGGGCGTCAGGCCGTTATTGCCAGCGAAGGCCGCATCGTAGCGCGCGGCGATGGCGCGTTTCGCCGCCACCATCTCGTCCAGCCGTTCAAGCTGTGCGAGGCCGACCGCCGC
>JBEBSP010000050.1:0-16677 GCA_040394255.1 Agaricicola taiwanensis
GAACAGGCAGGGCTGATTCGCATGGTCAGGCTCATCGCTGCACCTCCTCCTTCGAAAAGAGTCAGTCGTTTCAACCGCGTCGATTGCGTTAGTGATCTGTTAACCATGCTTGGCTGATCGTTAACGGGGATACCGGCAGGTTTCTGCTGGATCTGAAATATTCCGCGCGACCCCCGGAGGACTGCGTGATGCAAGATGGCCATTCATCCTGGAACGATATCGAGGACACCCTTGGACTGAACGAGGGCGGTTCAGGATTTGATACTGAGAACCTGCAGAAGATGAGCAACATCATCAAACTCACGCTGTCCCCTCCCACCAGTGACAGCAAGTATGAAAAACTTGATCTGGAAGGCGTCTTGGATATGACGCGGCAGTCCGGCGAAAAGCTGCGCCAGACCAAGATCCTCCTCGAAGAGCGCGAGTTGCGGACGCAAGAGTTCATTCGCCGCACGACCGATGAACTGCGGGCCGCCCAAGACCGCATCGCCAAGGCCGAGGAACGAATCGCGGCGGCGGAAGCGATGGAAGGAATGGCCGAAGCACGTCTGGTTTCAGCCGAGTCGTGGATTGTTCACATCCAAGACACTCTTTCGGAGTGTTTTGCTTGCGAAAAATAAGTTTGTTTAGATAAAGTTAATCACGAATCGCTGACCCGCATGGGGTTCGGGCTGGTGATTTCTTCATGGAGAGGCGTTCAGTGGAACAAGCTCGGGACCTTCCCTGGGATAATGGTACGGCACAGCCGAAATCACCAAAAGCTTCCGGCGAAGCGGAAAAGAGCAGTTTTGCCGGGCTTGATAAGGTGTTGAGAGTGGCTCTCGGTCCGAAAGATTCGGCGAATGGCGAGTTGCCTTCGACATCATCTCACCGCAGCCTGTCAAAGCGCGATTTTTCAGCTGCCCTGGATCTGGTTCGGCAATGCGCCGATACCATGAAGCAGCATCAGGACCGCGCTCAGGAAACCGAGGCCCAGACGCAGGAGCTCATGCGGCGTGCCGCGCAGGAACTCAAGGCGGCCGAGGTTCGCATCCGTTCTGCGGAAAGTCGCGCCCAGGCCGCGGAAAGCCGCGCCACCGCAGCCGAAGCCAGGGCCAAGGAAGCTGAAGAATGGCTGGCGCGCATTCACGACACTCTGGTCGAACAGTTCGGATCATCGGCAGCCCTTCCGGAAGCGCCTCGCGCCGCCAGCCAGATCTGAATCTCTCGGAACAAGACCACAATAAAGGAGCTGGACCCTTGGTCTGGCTCCTTTGCGTTCATGGCTCCGGCAGGTAGCGCCGGTATTCCACCGCGCTCCAAGCAGGAAGGCACATCAGCACTTGGCTAGGCCGTCGTCATGGGCTTAGAATCGCACCATGAGTACTGTTGCGATCGACTTGCGCCCTGCCCAGGCTTCCGATGCGGCTTTCATTGCCGCCGTCCATGACGATGCTTGGCGCCTGGCTTACCGTGGCCTGATTCCGGGCCGTGATCTCGAGCGCATGGTCAGCCGGCGCGGCCCTGACTGGTGGGATGCCGCGATCAAGCGTGGCAGCCGCATAATTCTTCTCACCGTTGCTGGCAGTGTGGCAGGTTACGGATCTTATGGCCGCAACCGTGCTGCGGCCATAGGGGTCGGCGGAGAAATCTATGAGCTCTATGTCAAACCGGAGTACCAAGGGCTCGGCTTTGGAAAGAGGCTATTCGCGGCCTGCCGCATGTCTCTGGATGAGCGCAACCTGACGGGCCTTGCCGTCTGGGCCTTGGCGGACAATCAGGCGGCATGCGGATTTTACCGCTCCCTCGGGGGCGTTGCCGTGGCAAGAGGAACGGAAACCTTCGGTGAGCGAAGCCTCGAGAAACTTGCCTTCGGGTGGGCGTGACCGGTTTCTGAGCTTGCTGCGACGCATATGAAACCTTGCATCCTTTGGCGATGGGGGGGTAGAGAAGCCCCGACCAACCAAGGACCATTTTTTCATGCGCATTGATGCCATTTCGATCGGAAATAATCCGCCTCACGATGTCAACGTGATTATCGAGGTACCGATCGGCGGAGAGCCTATCAAGTACGAACTCGACAAGGAATCCGGCACCCTTGTGGTTGACCGCTTCTTGCACACGGCCATGCGCTACCCAGGAAATTATGGCTTCGTCCCACACACCTTGTCGGAAGATGGCGACCCGGTGGACGTGCTTGTGGCCAACACCCGCGCCATCGTACCTGGCGCGGTCATCAACTGCCGCCCAGTAGGCGTGCTGAGAATGGAAGACGAAGCGGGAGGCGACGAGAAAATCATTGCCGTCCCCTCATCAAAGCTCACCAAACGATACGACAAGGTGATGTCCGTCAGTGACCTGCCGGAAATCACGCTCCAGCAAATTTCTCATTTCTTCCAACATTACAAGGATCTTGAAACCAACAAATGGGTCAAGGTCTTAGGGTTCGAAGGGCCGGATACGGCGCGCCGTATGATCGAGGAAGCCATCGCGCGCGCCAAACGCTGAACGAACCCTGCTAACGGCCGAGAATGACCTCAGCGGCCGTGACCGTATTGTTCAGAAGGCAGGCGATGGTCATGGGGCCAACACCGCCAGGCACCGGCGTCACGGCACCCGCCACCTGCTTCACCTCGTCAAAGGCCACATCCCCGATGAGGCGGGTTTTTCCGCCCTCTCCCGGAACCCGGTTGATGCCGACATCGATCACCACGGCGCCGGGCTTGATCCAATCGCCTCGGACAAGCTCGGGCCGGCCCACGGCGGCAATCACGATGTCGGAGCGACGGCAGTGATCCGCAAGGTCGCGCGTTCTTGAATGCGCCATGGTCACGGTGCAGCTTTCCGCCTGCAGCAGCAACGCGACCGGTTTGCCGACAAGAATCGAGCGCCCGATCACCAGCGCTTCACGCCCCGCGAGGTCCGAACCGAGTACGGTTTTGATCAAAAGAATGCAGCCCTGGGGCGTACAGGGCACAAGGCCGCCCCTTCCCAAGACCAGTCGTCCGGCATTTGCCGGGGTCAATCCGTCAACGTCTTTTGCGGGATCGATCGCCAGCACCACGCGGTCCGCGTCGATATGCGAAGGCAGTGGCATCTGCACCAGAATACCATGTACCGCAGGATCTGTGTTGAGACGTTCGACGAGGGCAAGGACCTCCGCTTCCGGTGAATCGCCACTCAATCGATGCTCGAACGACGCCATTCCAGCCGCAACGGTCTGACGGGCCTTGTTCCGGACATAGACATCGCTCGCAGGATCGTCTCCAACCAGGACCACCGCCAAACCGGGCTGCACGCCGGTCGCTGCCGCAAGCGCCGCGGCACGCGACGCAGCTTCGTTGCGAACGGTTTCTGCGACAGCTTTGCCGTCAATAATCATGGCCGTCATGTGCAATCCTTCATCAATGCACGTTCAAGTCGGCTTTCCATATCTGCCGGATCGCCTTTTACGGAAATCGTCTTGAGCCGCCCGGTATGCCCGGCTACGAGGGCCAGCGACGACGAAGGCACACCAAGAAACTTTGCGAGCACCTTGAGCAGAGCGGCATTGGCCTTCCCATTCTCAGGCGCCTCCGTGACCCGCACCGCCAGGACCGCCCGGTCATCGCTACGCATCTCGACCCGCCCGACTGCATTCAGACCGCCACGCGGCGTCAGTCTGACTCTAAGCTCAAGGCCGCCTTTTGCCGTGCGGGACCAAGGCCTCACAGCTGCGCGTAGACCCAGATAACCAACTGCTGCAGGAATCGGATGAAAACCAGCAGAACAAGCGGTGACAGGTCGATCCCCCCAAGCGTGGGCAGCACACGTCGGATCGGCGCAAGCATCGGCTCCGTCAGACGCCAGAGCGTTTCGGCAATGGTGCCGACGACCTGATTTCGCGTATTCACCACATTGAAGGCGATGAGCCACGACAAAATTGCCGAGACGATCACGATCCAGAAGCAGATTTCGAGAATATTGAGGATCAGCCAGACGATCGGGTTCATGAAGAAAACCTTGGAAGCGGCGGAGAAGGCATATGCCACTTCTACCCGTCAGATGCCTCAGGGGGCAAGGCTCTGTTCGCCGCCTTGACAGGCTCTGAGGCCCCACCGTAAATGACCATCATTCGAATGGGGCCGTAGCTCAGTTGGGAGAGCGCTGCAATCGCACTGCAGAGGTCAGGGGTTCAAATCCCCTCGGCTCCACCAAATACAACACAATCACCATCGGGCGAGGTGGACGCGGCCACCTCACATCCCATGCGAGGACAGCCATCCCGGGATGGCCTGCCTCCATCAAGAGGCAGCCTCCCGGGCATATGTCTGGCCGGATACGCACACACCTGATACCGGCGCATGCGCGGTTCAACGCAAAACACTTGCCACATCCGCGAACCATAGATGATGTGGCCATCAGATGCAGTCATGCTAGATGAAGGAAACCATCCTTATCGGGCATGGCATTTTGCAACGCATTCTGCTCCAGCGGCGGATCGTCAGGCCCGTCATGAATCATGACGTATGATTGCGGAAACGTTTCGAGATGCTCTGCTTGAGAAGCAAGCGCTCGCGTTGATCTATTCCCAAGAGCTCGGCGACGCGCCAGACAATGTTGTCTTCCAGCTCATGGACGCCACCATCGGCATAGACAAGTTCCCAAAGGGCGGAGATCAGGGACAGGCGGTCTTCCCGACGGAGATTTTGCTTGAGAACGCTTGTGAAGCCATAGAGATCGATTGCTTGCTGGTCGCTCTCCGTCGCCGCGGCAATCAACGCATCGGTCGCATCCTCGTCGAGGGCGAAACGCTGGGCGACAATCTGACGGAGAGCAGCTTTCTCCTCATCTTCGACAAGACCATCCGCCGCCAGCACATGGCACATCAATGCGACGGCTGCGACCTGTGGTCCATCGCTGTCAAAAGGAATAAGGCCCGCAGGATCAAGGAGGCGCGCTACGAAGGAGCGAACATAATCGAGCATTGGCTATTATAAACAGAGATGGAATCGCTCTGCCATTCACCAATTGATGAAGGATCAACGGTTCCGGTCGCAAACAGCGCCGTTCACGCTGGAGCTGCAGGATTGGGCGGTATCCTTGGCCTGATCCCCCTCATTATCCGCAAACAATGCCGGCTTCATTTCAACATCGAGATAGCTTTCATCCGACATTGAAAACTGAACGGGGGGCTTTTCGAGGAAAATCGGGGGTGCCGCCACCGGTGCAGCGCCCGCACCGGGCAGATCGAGTTCCTGGATCGACAATATGCCGGATACGAATGTCAGGGCGTAGTTCGGGTTCGCGCTCAGAGTTCCCTGGAGAATGCTGTAATCACCTCCCGCCTCTCCGGGCGCACGCGTGAGGCTTCCCCCGACAACGTCGCCCAGGACATCGAAGCTGGCGACGCTTCCACCAGTCAAGCTCCAGGTGAAGAGTGGATCAGCCTCGCCAGCCATTTTGGAGGCGTTGTCGGCAGTAACGGTCAGGCTTCTCTGTTCGACCGCCAGGACGCCCGAGGAGGTGAATCCACCAATGGCGTATCCGTTGATGGCCGTGACATTGTCCGGCGCAATGACGATCGCATAGTCACCAACGTCTATCGTTGCCCCGGAGCCGGAGGATGTGACCACAGGCGCTCCGCTGAAGGCGGTTGATGCGGTATCGGCAAGAAAGGCATTGGTGACGCCAGCATGCAATCCGGTCAGGCTGAAGGCGCTGCTGAGGTCAACGGTATCGCCATAGGTTTTGCTCTGGTCCGAGGACGTGAAGCTGACCGTTGGCTGATAGGCGAACACATAGCGGTTGCCCGTCGGGGCGATAGCGCCCAGCGGGTCATACGCGGTATTCCAGACGGCATGATTTCCGCTGTCGAGATCGCCATAGGTATTGCCGGCAGGAGCCGTAGCGTAGACGAGCCAACGGCCTGCGCCCGTGGCAATGGCGTCGCTGCCGCGCTGATTGTCGAAACTGGTGCCCGACAGCACGACGGCATCACCGCCGGCTGCGCTGGTAATCGACCCGCCCGCAGCGATCCCGAGTGCGCCCCCGGCAACGACGCGAACCCGGCCCGTACCCGTAGCGGCAATACCGGTGTCGATGGTGAAGTCATTGACAGCCATAATGTCGAGGCTTGCATTCGCCGCGAGCGTCAGCGCCGGGCCTGACGTTGCGTAACGGATGGCAACATCAGAGATCGTGCCCTTGGCCTGGGCCAGCACCCCGGTGACCATGTCCGTCAGTGCGGTCAAACCGGTTTCGACGGAGATCATACCGGCTGTAATGCCAAGGCCCAGCGCGTGATAAGAGGTTGAAGATGGCTTCTGTGCGGTTGCAACGACGGAATTGCCCCATTCGGGAACCGCACCGCCTTGCCAGCGGTTGCCGGTCAGCCAGCTCAACGCTGCGCCGGCGGAACCGGCCGCATCGCCCATCACATAGTAGGAACCGTCGGCGCCAGTGTGGGTGGCGCCGAGAACAGTGCCGTCAATGGCCGCCTTGATCTCAACCCCGGCGTTGCCGCCAGAGATGCCCGATACTGTTCCCGCGATCACGGAGGGACCGGAGGTAAAGCGCCACTGGTGATAGGGGTAGGCGGCATCGGTGATGACGCCCCAGGTGCCGCCCATGTCCCATCCAGCGGCAATGTAGGTCGAAGCCGCGAAGGCATAATTGGCCCCGGCGGCGTCGCTTGTCTGCAATGCCAACACGCCGCCATGACCCGGGGCATCGCCGACCGCGTCCGATTGACCGGATGTAACCGGATTCCAGAACGACGAGGAAATGGTGCTGCCAGCACCATTCGAACCAACAAGGCCACCTGTATCCGTGGTCCCGGATACCCGCCCGATAGCGTAAGTCTCATTGACGTTCAGAGAACCACCCAAGGCAATATTGCCGCCGATCAAGCCACCGACATCATCGTTGCCGTTCACCGCGCCTAACGCGAAGGATGTCTCGACGGCAATGGATGAGCTGGCGTTTTGGGTGATGTTGCGACCGATCAGGCCACCGATCTGATCCGTGCCGGAGACCGCGCCCGTCGCATAGGATGTCCGGACGGTGACGGAGCCGGCATAATCGGCTTCGTTGCTGCCGATAAGCCCGCCGACACTCGTGTTGTTGCCGCTCACATTTCCCGTGGCGTAAGAATTCTCGATCGTGGAGGTCAATCCACCGCTGTAGTTTCTGCCGATCAGGCCGCCCAGGGCCAACGTACCCGAGACATTGCCAGTGGCATAGGAATTGGAAACATGCGTTGTCGCACCCACAGCCGTGTTCTCAAGCAGACCGATTAGCCCCCCGAGCGTATCAGTGCCCGTGACATGTCCGATCGCATGGGAACGGTCGATCACGATCGATGAATTATCACCCGATGCGGCGCCTTTGCCGATTAGACCGCCCATTTGCCAATAGCCGGTAAGAGTGCTTGAGGAATACGATCGGTCGATCACGACGCTGGAGCCGAGGCCACTGGCCTCCACATCACCAATGAGGCCACCCGCCCGCCCATTGTGGCTGACCATGACCTCTGCATAGGAGCGGTCAATGATCACTGAAGAAGCCGATCCGGCAGCAACCGCCCAGCCGATCAATCCCCCCGCGCGATAGAATGTCGTACCCGCCACCGAACCGGTAGCATAGGAGCGGTCGACAAGAGAGGAGCCGCCATTGCCAGCCGTGAGTTGGCCCACGAGCGCGCCCACCTGATCGCCGCCCACGATCTCGACATCCATCAGGCCGACATCCGTTATGACCGCGTTGGACGCAACGCCGAACAATCCGACGTTGTCGGTGGTTGCGCGATCGATCTTGAGACCGGTGATGGTATGTGACTGGCCATCAAAGCTGCCGGTGAAAGCCGTGCCGCTGTCGCCCAAGGGGTTGAAGCCCGCCGTGGTCCACAGACCTCCCTGCCCCATCAGGCCCGTGAGATTGATGTCACGGCCCATGGTGTATACGGCGGACAGATCCAGCGCCATGAGCTGCAGTTGATGGCCGTTGGTGATCGTCGAGGATATTTCCCAGCGACCCATCGGGCGGGTGACGCCCTCGATCAGAACCCAGTCACCGGAGGGGGAAAAATCCCAGCCTGCATAAGCCGTTTCCTTGAAGGCATAGTCCGCCGTCAGGCTGTCAGAGCTTTGCAAGCCGACAGCACCCGGATTGCCGGGATCATTGCCGGCGGAGAAGGCCTGGTTTGTGCTGGTCTTATCCCAGAACGAACTGGCAATCGTGGCCCCACCTGCCAGAGATCCGGAAATTCCTCCTTGCGATCCGCCCGTTCCTGTAATCCGGCCGCTGGCATAGCTTTCCGTAATGGATGCTGTAGCTCCCACTCCCGGAGCGTCATTCGAGAATTGAAAACCGATCAGACCGCCCAGGAAGTTGTCGCCTGTCACCGATCCAAGCGCGTAACTCTTGTCAACCGTCAGGGCGCTGTTCACGGCGAAGGACTGCGCATTGCCGATCAGACCGCCAACAGCATTGCCCGTCGCACTCGTTGCGCCCGCGGCGTAGGAGGACACGATCGATACGCTCCCCTGCTCACCGGACAGACCAATCTCACCAATAAGACCGCCAACCTCTGATGTGCCGGTGACAATGCCTTCGGCATAGGATTGCCGAAGCGACACGGAAACATTTGTACCGCTTGCCGATATCAGGCCGATCAGACCACCGGTTTTGGCTCTGCCAGCTACGGCGCCCGTTGCGCTCAGATCGCTCATGGTGAACGAACCGCCTGCAACCTGAAGGAAACCCAGCGCGCCACCGGCCTCATTCCCTCCAGCGGTAATACTTCCGCTGGCATAGGAGTTGGACATCGCGCCGGTCGCCCCGCTGTTCAGCTCAACCCGGCCAAAGAGACCACCGATCTGCGCATTACCCGAAACGGCCCCGCTCGCCCACAGATTGGAGAAGCTGATCGATGCCGCGCCCCCCTCCGCATAGCTGCGACCGACGAGGCCACCGATGCTGTTGTCGCTGCCGGTTACAATGCCCGTCGAGTAGGAATTGAGGATATTGGTGGTGGAGTTGTTGTTTTCATTCAAACCTACGAGGCCACCAACACTGGACCGGGCTGTCACGGCAGCCGAGGCATGGGAATCCTCTATCGTCGAGACCCCTCCGCTTGCCGCGTAATTCTCGCCGACAAGGCCGCCGACGCTTTCTGAGGTCACAGCGGTGATCGCACCCGAGGCCCATGAATGCTCGATGGTCGCGGCACCCGAATTGTTGGATTCCTGATAGCCGACAAGACCTCCGTAACGGTTTCCGGATCCAGCGAGCGCGACCTCGGAATAGGAGCCGGAAATCAGCGAAAAGCTGCCGGAACCGCTGCCGACATTCCAACCGATCAGGCCACCGATCCTTGATGCCGTCGCCGTGATCGATCCCCGCGCATGGGAATCCACGATCCACGACATACCGCCAGCGGCGCTTTGATTGTATCCGACGAGACCGCCGACGCGCTCCTTGCCGGTCAGTACCGTCTCAGCCCATGAATTGATGATCTCCGACGACGAACCGGCCCCGTTGGCTTCATTGACTCCCACCAGGCCGCCCAGCCCATCATCCAGCGCCCGCACCAGGCCCTCGGCCCAAGCCGAATCAATGGTCGCGCTCTGACCTCCCGTGGCTTGGTGATGCCCGACCAGGCCCCCGACGTTCTGACGCCCCGTCACATCGACATTGGTCAAGCCGACATTGCGAATAATGCTGTTCTCGGCAAAGCCGAACAACCCGACATTGTCCATTGTCTGGCGGTTGATGAACAACCCGTCGATGACATGGTTCTGTCCATCAAAAACCCCCTTGAATTGGTTGCCGCCTCCCGACCCGATGGGGACAAAACCCTCCCCTGCATTCCAGCTGGCCGTAATGCTGGCATCGATATTACGACCCAGCGCATAATATCCCTGAAGGTTTGTGCTGATATTTTGCAGCTGGCTAACATCATTCACCAGCATATAGGCATTGATGATCGTTCCGGCGCCTTGGTTGCCGCTGTAGTCGGTTGCCGCAGCATAGCTGGAGGGATTGTAATAGAGCGAGACGCCGCCGGTCGCAGTCACGTCGATGCCTGGGTTTGCGAAGGTAACCGCCCCTACACCGGTACCGCTGTTGTCAGCGCGCAGCACGACATGAGCACCCGCCCCACCAGTGATATTGGCATTCACGGCGATGTTACGATAGGCGTCCAACGTCAGCGTAGAGGCGCTGGACCATGTGATCGCCGCGTCAACGGTGATGTCGCCAGCCTGAGCGCCGGGCGAACCGGCAGCGCCGGTCGTAACCGTGACATGCGCGCTATCAAGCGCGGCCGCCAGGGTTGCGACATCCAGGACGGAATCGTCACCATTGGGGGTGAAGCTTCCGGCAGCCAGACCACCGTTTGCCGTTGGATCGCCGGAGATGACAATGTTGTAGGGGTCGAGCAGCAGACGGCCCGTGCGTCCGCTCTGGGCCTTGAGGTCGACCGTGCCCTTGAAGCCAAGCAGTCGTTTCCCGGAAATCTCGGCGAAGCCACCAGTGCCATCCACGCCCCCCCTGGCGCTGACATGGCCGTCGAATGAGGTCACCTCATCCGACCAGACGACAATATTGCCTCCATCGCCCTGGGAGCCATCTGCCGAAATAACCGCCCCGCTCGCCACGGAGGTTGTTTTGGCTCTCGCGGTCTCTTCCGCAAGGAAGTTCATATCAGGCGCATGACCGCCCTGATAATCACCTCCGATAAGCACCGTCCCCCCCGTAGCGCCACTAGCGTCGACCCGTGCCGAATCTCCCAGGCTGACAGTCTCGCCGGTGATGACAACTGAACCGCCGGCCGCCGCCTGACCGCGCGCATCGACCTCGCCACCGACGTCGACGCGGCTTCCCGCGATCCGGATGTCTCCGCCGGAAACGGCCTGATCCTGGCTGGAAGGGGAGAACGACCGCTTCCGGCGCGCCGTCACTTTCTGCGTGACTTCGACCGACCCGCCGGGAGCGGTCAGAAATACCCGGCCGCCACGGTTCTCGACACCTGTCGCCTTGATGATCCCGCTGGTATTACCCGCAAGAGCATAAACATTGCCGCCATTGGCGCGCAATTCGACCTCGGCCGCCTTGATGCTGCCCGTAGTCTTGGCCTCGGTGTCACCTCCGCCGACTTTGACGATGAATTTTCCATCCGCAACCGCTCCATCGCGCATGAGGATCTCATATCCCGCCGCCAAAGCCGCAGTACCTTCCGGAGCCTCAAGGGTGCCTGAATTATCGACATGCCGCGCGATCAGGGCCACATCGCCGCCGAGGGAGCCGATGCGCCCTCTGTTGATGATGGAAGCCTCGCTCGCGCCCTTGAAGCTAAGATCGCCCCCACCCAGGAAATTGCTATCCTCAACATCATGCGTTGAGGCGATGAACGAACCTCCGGTTGAAACAAATCCGTTGGTACCGACCGTGATACCGGCCGGATTGACAAGATAGACGCTTCCCGTGGCCGTCAGAGAGCCATCGATGCTGGACGGCACATTGCCGGAGACGCGGTTGAGCGTTGCTCCGGAACCATTGGCAAAATGAACGCTGCCACCCGATCCGATCGAGAATGACTGCCACCCGATGATGCCTGTGGCGGAACTCTGTGAAATCAGAAGGCTGCCTCCCTGACTTTCGCCAATGGCAACCTGACCGCTCGCAACCACACCGTTTTCAGGCAGGGTCTGTGCATGTGCCTGAAACGAGCCGTGCCCCGCTGAGGCCAGGACGGTCAAAGCGGTCGTGGTCATCAGTTGGGCAACGGAATACCTCGCACGCCGCGATCGAGCAGGATCGATCAGCGCGCAGGCCGACGTTTCAAGGAAAGCGTCCTGCCCCCCTGTCAAGGTCGTAAAAACAGACATACGGCCTCTGCAAAATGTTCCATAATGCGAAAATTCAGTACTGAACGCCTGTTAGCGTGCATCAAAAATCACAAGGAATGATTGATTTCGAAAACTGTTTTTAGCCTTTGCTCCCGGCCCCCTTGGGGAAGGCTAACGAGCCCACTCGCACATCTGGGGGCTCTCCGGCCTGTTCACAGACCGCTCGGGTTGCGGCGGGCGAACAGGGGTATCAACGACCTTTACCGGATTCTTGCTGCGTTTCCGGTTCGCTTATATGGCTGGTCGTCGCCGACAGCGCGGATAAAAGCATGATGGGCTCGAACTGACCGACATAGCGCGTTGCTGTCCGGCTCAGCGCCTCGATGTCGTCAGGCGACCTTCGCTATGGCGTGGTGCGCGGTGACCGCCGGAACAAGCCGGGCGAGTTCAGTGCCGGCGGTAGCCACGCGCGCCAGCACACCGGCATCGGTGAGCTGCCCATCCCGGAAGTCGCTGTCGCTGGCGTAAATCGCAGTCGGCGCGGTCAGAGCGCTGAAGAATCCGAACAGGGGCCGCAGCTGATGCTCGACCACCAGCGCATGGCGATGACCGCCGCCGGTGGCCGTGAGCACGACGGGCTTGCCCGCCAACGCCTGAGGATCAATGAAATCGAACAGATGCTTGAAAAGCCCCGTGTAGGAACCCTTGTAGACGGGAGAGCCGACGATCAATGCATCAGCGGCCTCGATCTCATCGAGTATGGCCGCCGCCTCCTTGGGCAGATCGCCGCGCCCGAATGCTCCCAGACCAGGACCCGCATCGGCCAGGTCGAAAACATGGATCTCAGCGGAACGGCGAGCGGAGACCTCCACTGCGACCCTTTCCACGAGGGTCCGCGTTCGTGACGGCCGACGTGTGCTTCCACTGATGCCCACTATGCGGATGGTGCTCATGATCTGTCTCCGAAGCTGGGGTGTTGGGATGAGTGCGGTGCGGACGAGTGCCGGAACAGCGATCGGGCGGCACGCTCCGCGTCGCAGGGGCGGGAAAAGATGCGCCCATCGAGCGCATTGAACTGGTGAAGCGCGGCGTGAAAGCGGAAGCCATTTGCGTCGGCGGCAACGATGCCTGCCGACGCTCCTGCGATTTCGATGATATATGCGTTGGACATGGGACCCCCTTCACCGACAAGGTCGGCGGTAAGGTATTCTGGATCAGGATAATTGATGTGCGCACTGCTCAGGCACAGAGCATATGAGCAACAGTGCTTATTGCGAGTTTTGTGAATTATTCGACGGCATAGTGGCCTCTTTATAGTTGAGCCACGAAGCCGAGTATGCTCCGTGACGCTTTAGCGTTTGGTGACGCGGCGCAAGCTGCTTATTCAAATCACCGCGGGTCGGCAGGAACGACCATGATGCATTATCTACACATGAGAATTGGACTGTCAATATATAACCTATAAAATTAGTAGGGTTATAAAATCAACCCGTACTTTATGTTGTTTTGGCGGCAGGCCTCGCCTTTCAACGAGGCTGAAGGATTGCGGCATTCGTTGTAAATCTTGGGAATTCCGGTGACTTTTCAGAATGCTGGGCGGGTTGCCACTTCCCGCAGAAGAGGCGGCAATGCCGATACCATCGACAGCAACATAAGGTTGAACGTGGTCATAGAGCGGCCCTTCAAGGGTATCGCAGCAAGAAAGCACTTGGGGAATTTCAACATGTTGACAATCAACAATTTATCGACAAGCTTATACTGTTGCGCGCGGTGCAGACTTGAATGAAAGACGGGCGAACAAGAACGACCAATAAAATAATTTTCCTGGGATGCACTGCCGAATATCAGGGAGGATTAAGATGGCTGCCAGGTGCAGTATAGTTTTGAGCTTGATGGCTTCCATGGCGCTCATGGGGCCGAATGCGGCTCAAGCTCAACAGTTTCCATCGAGAGATATGACTTTCGTCGTACCTTTCAATCCCGGCGGCTCCTCGGATCCGCTGTCACGCGCCTTCGCCGTGCAATTGGAGAAAAAGCTCGGCGGCAACATCAACGTCGAAAACCGACCCGGCGGATCGGCAACCATCGGAACGAACCTGGTCGTCTCCGCACAGCCTGATGGCCACACCATTGGCCTCGGTGACAGCGCGGCCCTCATCTATCAGCCTATGGTCAATCAGAACCTGCAATATAAGTCCACAGACGACTACACAGTTATAACCAAGCTGGCCGATGTTCCCGCCATCCTCGTGGTGAAGCCCGAAGCGAAATGGAACACTTTTGACGAGTTCCTGGCGGATGCGCGCGCCAATCCTGGCAAACTCCGCGTTGGCGTATCGGGCGTCCGCTCCATCGCCGACCTGGTGACGCAACAACTCAACCGCGCCGCTGACGTGGATATTGCCACCGTGCCCTTTACCGGCGGCGGCGGCGAAGCCCTTCTGGCCGTCATGGGCGGCCGCATCGAAGGCGCCATGGGCTACGGCGGCAATACCATTGCACAAATCAAGGCCGGCAAGCTGAAAGCGCTGGCCGTCTTCACACCGGGCAAGTATCCGCCGCTTCCCGACGTGGTGTCCGTGCCGGATGCCGGCTTCAAGGCCAACATTCCCGCCAGCTATACGATCATCGCCCCCAAGGGGCTTCCGCAAAGCGTCCTCGACAAGCTGGCGGACGCCTCGCGGGCGGCGATCGATACGCCGGAGATGAAGGAGTTCGCGGCGAACAATGGCTTCGTTCTGGATCCCAAGGATCCCGACGCCGCCAAGGCGGAACTCAAGGAGTTCTCCGAGGAGCTGGTAGGCCTGATAAAATGGCTGGACGAAAAGCAGGCTAAGGCGAAGCAATGATCTCGGCATCTGCGAACAAGCGCAGGGCCTATCTGGTGATAGGCGGCGGGGGCGTTCTCCTCGCCGCCGGCTACATCGCCCTGTCGTTTGATTTACCTCTCGGCAAACTCAACAGTCCCGGAGCCGCAATTTTTCCGCTGATCGTTGGCGGCCTGTTTCTGCTTGGCAGCCTCTCGGTCATATGGGAGGGCCTGAAGACAGAGCCGTCCGAAATCGTCGGCATGCCCGCCGGCGCCGACCTCTGGCGCCTGCTGGCCTTGGCCGGCATCACGATCGGCTATGTGGTTCTTGTTCCCTGGATCGGGCAGTTTGTCGCCAGCGTCATCTTTTGCGCGCTGCTCATGAAACTGCTGATGCCGAGCCTGTCGGCACTCGGAATCATCATTCGATCGCTCATCCTCATGGTGCCCATCCACTATCTCTTCATAGAGTTCATGCGGGTCCCCATGCCCAAGGGCGTCTTTTTCTAACGTGAGTCATACGGCATGAATGCGCTTGAAGGATTGATGTTCGGATTCAGCGTCGTGCTGACCTTCCAGAATTTGCTGGCGGCGCTGGCCGGAGCTTTTCTCGGCACAGCCATCGGAGTTCTGCCGGGGTTGGGGCCTGTGGCCGGCATCGCGATGCTGCTCCCCCTCACCTTCTCGCTCGATCCAACCGCCGGCCTGATCATGATGGCCGGGATGTACTATGGCGCCCAGTACGGCAGCTCTACGACCGCCATACTGATCAACATGCCCGGCGAATCCTCCTCGGTCGTAACCTGCATCGATGGTTATCAGCTCACCAAAAAGGGGCGCGCCGGCGGTGTCCTGTCGATCGTTGCGCTCGGCTCCTTCATTGGGGGAAGTCTGTCCGTTATCGGTGTGATGCTGTTTTCTCAGGTTCTGGCCGACGTTGGGATCATGTTCGGCCCCTCAGAGTTCTTTGCCTTGACCGCTGGCGGACTGCTGATCTTGTCACGCATTACCGGTGGTTCATTCGCCGCCGGCATTTTCCCGATGGCGATCGGCCTCGTCCTCAGCACCATCGGCGAAGAACCCGTCACGGCGCAGAACCGGTTCACCTTCGGCTACAATGATCTCCGTCAGGGCATCGAGCTGGTGGCCCTTGTGGTCGGCCTCTACGGTCTTGCCGAGATCATGTTCCTGGTCGAGAGCCTGAGGACACAGGTCAAGCCGCAACCTGTCTCCATGCGCGAGATGATGCCGACACGTGAAGAGATGCGCCGGTCCTGGGCACCCTATGGGCGTGGCACCCTTATCGGATTTATCTTCGGCCTGCTGCCAGGACCCTCGGCAACACTGTCCAGCTTCGCCAGCTACCAGCTGGAGAAGTCGGTTTCAAAGTACCGCCACGAGATCGGGCATGGAGCCATCGAAGGTGTCGCCGGGCCGGAAACCGCCAACAACGCGGCGGCAACCTCGGGAATGGCCCCTCTGCTGGCGCTCGGTATACCCTTCGGTGCGACCACGGCGCTCATGCTGGCCGCCCTGATGGTTCACGGCATCGAACCGGGGCCGCTGCTTCTGACAAATCACCCGGAAATTTTCTGGGGCGTGATTGCTTCCATGTTGATTGGAAACGTGGTGCTGCTGGCGCTGAACATTCCCCTGATCGGCATTTGGGTAAGCCTGTTGCGCATTCCCTATCACATCTTCCTGCCGATCATCCTTGTGCTGGTGGTAATCGGAGCGTTCAGCGTACGTAACAGCATGCTGGACGTCTATATGCTCTTGTTGTTGGGTGGAGCAGGTTATCTGCTGCGCAAGTTTGATTTCCAGCTCGCGCCCATGGTGATTGGGCTGGTGCTTGGACCGCTGATGGAAAAGCACATGCGGGAAGCTCTCTTCATGAGCCTTGGCGATGTATCCGTATTCTACAGCTCGTATATCTCGATTGCGATTTGGATAGCGGTATTTTTTATCATGACGGCAGGACTACAGAAGAAAATTCTGAAGAAGATTTTTGGATTGAAGCTTGATATGCCAAAATTCGAGAATACAGAGTGATGGAAG
>JBEBSP010000051.1:0-16653 GCA_040394255.1 Agaricicola taiwanensis
CGCTGACCCATAATTTCTGCGAGAGCTGCAACCGCGTGCGGCTGACCTGCACCGGGACGCTGTTCATGTGCCTCGGGCAGGACGACGCCGCGGACCTGCGCGACCCGCTGAGGGCCTCCACCGGCGACGGCCTGCTGGACGAGGCCATTTGCTCCGCGATCGCGCGCAAGCCCAAGGGGCATGACTTCATCATCGACCGCAGGGGGCAAGCGCCCGCCATCGCCCGGCATATGTCCATGACGGGCGGTTAGCGCGGTCGATTGTTGCGGAAGACGCCGTTTCGTGCTTCCAAAGGCATCCTGTTCGCCCCGACTCCGGCATGGGGCGCGAGTTGGCCCAGTTTCATGTCCTTTCCCGATTCCGGGGCGCGCGTGCCCCCGTTGTCCGCGAACCAGCGCGGCATCATCGCAATGCTCGGCGCGATGGCTCTGTTCACAGTCAACGATGCTCTCGTCAAGCTCGCCTCGGAACATGTGCCCTCCACGCAGATCATGGCCATGCGGGGGCTGTTCGCCGTCATCATGATGGGCGGCCTGGTGATCGCCACGGGCGCCTTCGGCAGGCTCCGGGACATGCGCCAGCCCCTGGTCTATTCGCGGATCGGCGTCGATCTCGTCATCGCCGGCAGCTATGTGACGGCCATCGCCCACATGGCGCTGGCCGAGATCATCTCGATCCTTCAGGCGACGCCGCTGATCCTGACGGCCCTGTCCGTGCCCATCCTCGGCGAGAAGGTGGGCATGCGGCGATGGCTGGCGGTGCTCGTCGGCTTCGTCGGCGTCCTGCTCATCCTCAAGCCGAGCCTCGACGGCATCAACAGCGCGGCCTTGCTGGCGCTGCTGGCGGCGAGCGCCATGGCCGTGCGGGACATCCTGACCCGTAAGACGGATCCGGCCGTGCCCGCATCCGTCATCGCCTTCGCCGCCACCATCGGAAGCATGTGCAGCGGCCTGGTGCTGTCGCCCCTCGACACATGGATCGTGCCGCGCGGCACGGACGTCGGATTCATACTGATGGCCGCGATCGGCCTCGTGTTCGCCAACTGGACCATCGTCATCGCCTGCCGGGACGTCGACATGTCGGTCGTCTCGCCGTTCCGCTTCAGCGTGGTGCCCTACGCGCTCGTGCTCGGATATGCCATCTGGGGCGATCTGCCGGATGCCGTCGGCATCATCGGCATCCTGCTCATCGTTCTCTCGGGGGTCTATACGGTCCACCGGGAAGCCATGCTGCGCCGTCGCGCCGCGCTGTCACCATCCCGACCGGAGACCCCATGAAACGCCCCGGGCTTGCCGTACTGATCGCTATTTCGGCCGTCAATCCAGTGGCGCTCAACATCCTGCAGCCCGCCATACCCGGCCTCGCCGAAACCTTCGGGACGAACTACGGCACCGCGCAACTGACGCTGACGGGCTATCTGTTCGCCTTCGCGGTCGCGCAGCTCGTGCATGGGCCTGCTTCGGACCGGTACGGCCGCAGGCCCGTCGTGTTCGCCGGCTTCATCCTGTTCCTGATCGGCACGCTGGGCTGCGCGCTCGCCACGTCGATCGAGACGCTCATCGCCGCGCGCATCGTGCAGGCCGCCGGAGGCTGCGCGGGCTTCATCCTCGCCCGCGCGATCGTGCGGGACATGTACGACCGCGAGAAGGCCGCCAGCCAGCTCGGCTATCTCACCACCGTCATGGTCCTTGCCCCCATGTGCGCCCCGGCCCTCGGCGGCGCTCTCGACGCCAGCGTCGGCTGGCTGGGCATCTTCATCTTCCTGGCGATCTTCGGCGGCGCGGTCCTCGCCATCGCGATCCTCTTCCTGCACGAGACGCGCAGCCCGGCGGTGGCCGGCAGCGGCTCCTCGCTCTTCAGGTCCTTTCCCATCCTCATGCGCAACCGCCTGTTCCTGGCCCATGCCGGAACGATGTCCTTCACCTATGTCGCCTTCTTCTCGTTCCTCGGCGGGGCGCCCTACATCGTCGTCACCCTGCTGGGCGAGCCGCCCTATGTCTACGGCCTCTATTTCATGCTGAGCTCGACGGGATACATGATCGGCAACTTCATCGCCGCGCGCACGGCGGTGCGGGTCGGAGCGCGGGCGCTGATCCGGCACGGGACGCTGCTCGCGGTCGCCTCGGCCGTGCTGCTCGCCGCCAGCCAGTGGCTGTGGCCGACGTCGGCCCTCGCGCTGTTCCTGCCCATGGTGCCGCTGTCGATGTCCATGGGCCTGACCCTGCCCAGCGCGACCGCATCGGCGGTTTCCGTTCGCCCCGACATCGCGGGCGCCGCCGCCGGCCTGTCCGGAGCCTTGCAGCTCGGGCTCAGCGCATTGGGCTCCGGATTCATTGCCCATGTCCTGACGGATTCAGCCTGGCCGCTGGTCTATCTGATCCTGACCACCACCGTGATCGCCTATCTCGTGGCGCGCCTGGCGGACCGGTTCGCCGATCATGATCCCCATGCGCCGGCACGGACGAAGGTCGCCTCGACGGTCGTGCCGCAATAGGCTTTCCGGCCACCCATCATAGCCATATTGGTAGTCGCACCGGCGCGAGTAGGATGCTAGAAAAGCCCATGCCATGCACCCGCCGAATGGGAGGTATGCGCTGAGGTCAACACGGATCCTGGGGAGGATTCCTGATGCGTGCTCTTCTTGCCGTCAGCAGCATCATCGATGCCGTGAACACCTATATTCACAAAGGGGTGCGGTGGCTGATCCTCATCGCGGTGATCGTCAGCGCCCTCAACGCCCTGAGCCGGAAATTCCTGCACATCAGCTCCAACGCATGGCTTGAACTGCAGTGGTATCTGTTCGGCGCCGTGTTCATGCTGTGCGCGGCCTACACCTTCCTGCGCAACGAGCATGTGCGCATCGACATCGTGCTTCAGCGCTTTTCCCGCCGCACCCAGAACTGGGTCGAACTGCTCGGGCATTTCGTCTTCCTGATGCCCTTCGTGATCCTGCTGTGGATCGAATCGAACAACGCCTTCCTGTCCTCGTTCCGAAGCGGGGAAATCTCCTCCAACACCGGCGGGCTCATCATCTGGCCGGCACGCGCGTTCATCATGGCGGGCTTCACCCTGCTGTTCTTCCAAGGGGTTTCCGAGATCATCAAACGCATCGCCGTGCTGCGCGGCGTGATCGAGGACCCGCACGAGGTCAAGGAAGAACCTGACGAGGCGGCCCTGGGCGCTGCCTGACCTATCCGAGCAAGACTTGTCCGATCACACCGCCGCAGCGCCGGAGATCATCTGAATGGCCCAGTTCATCGCTGAGAATATGGCTCCGATCATGTTCGTGAGCCTGCTCGTCTTCCTGTTGATCGGCTACCCCGTGGCCTTCTCGCTCGCCGCCGTCGGGTTGTCCTATGCGCTGCTGGGCATGGAACTGGGCCTGTTCACGCCCTTTTTCCTGCAGGCCCTGCCGGAGCGCGTGTTCGGCATCATGCGCAACGAGACGCTGCTCGCGGTTCCGTTCTTCACGCTCATGGGGCTGATCCTGGAGCGAAGCGGCATGGCGGAAGACCTGCTCGACACCATCGGACAGCTGTTCGGGCCGGTGCGCGGCGGCCTGGCCTACGCCGTGGTCTTCGTCGGCGCGCTGCTCGCCGCCACCACGGGCGTCGTGGCGGCGTCCGTCATCTCCATGGGCCTGATCTCGCTGCCGATCATGCTGCGCTACGGCTACGACCGAAGGGTGGCGTCGGGCGTCATCGCGGCTTCCGGCACCCTGGCCCAGATCATCCCGCCCAGCCTCGTGCTGATCGTCATGGCGGACCAGCTCGGCCGCTCCGTCGGCGACATGTACAAGGGCGCGCTGGTGCCCGGCCTGCTGCTCGCCGCTTCCTATGCCGTCTATGTGCTGGCGATGAGCATCTTCTTCCCCAAGACGACCCCCGCCCTGCCGGCCGAGGCGCGCAACCTCAAGGAATACGACGGTTCGAGCGGACTGCCCTCGGTCGCCGTCATCTTCGGCGTCGTGATCGCCCTGTCGATCGGCGCCTACTACGCCTTCAAGGCCTACGACCCCGCCCATTCGGAAAGCAACGCCGGCATCCTCGCCGCCAGCTTCGGTTTCGTGGTGGCCTATCTGATCGCCATGGCCAACCGCTACCTGAAGCTTAACCTTCTGTCGCGGATGGCCGAAGCCGTGGTGATCGTGCTGGTGCCGCCGCTGGCGCTGATCTTCCTGGTGCTCGGCACCATCTATCTCGGCATCGCGACGCCCACCGAGGGCGGGGCCATGGGCGCGGTCGGGGCCCTGCTGATGGCCTGGGGGCGCGGCAAGCTGAGTTTCAACCTTTTGACACAGGCCGTCGATTCCACCGCCAAGCTGTCCGCCTTCGTCATGTTCATCCTGCTGGGGGCCACGGTCTTCTCGCTGACCTTCATCGGCGTGAACGGGCACAAATGGGTCGAGCATCTCCTGACCAGCACGCCCGGCGGCGTGATCGGCTTCCTGCTCGTCGTCAACATCCTGATCTTCTTCCTGGCCTTCTTCCTCGACTATTTCGAGCTGGCCTTCATCGTCATCCCGCTGCTGGTGCCCGCCGCCAATGCGCTCGGCATCGACCTCGTCTGGTTCGGCGTGATCCTGGCCGTGAACATGCAGACCAGCTTCATGCACCCGCCCTTCGGCTTCGCGCTGTTCTTCCTGCGATCGGTCGCGCCCAAGAAGGCGTATAAGGACCGGATCACCGGAGCGCGCATCGAGGGGGTCAAGAGCAGCGAAATCTACTGGGGTGCGCTGCCCTTCGTGCTGATCCAGATCGTCATGGTCGGGGCGCTGATCTTCTTCCCCGGCCTGGTGATGCACTACAAGGGCACGGTGTCCGATGCCAGCGCGGTGGAAATCCAGATGCCAAGCTTCGGCAGCGATGGCGGGGTGGGCGCGCCTTCGTTCGATCTGGCTCCTCCGCCCCTGCCATAACAGGCCGTTTGCGAATGAGTGATGCCGGGCCGCAAACAGCGCTTTTCTGCGCTTCGGCGCTCGCAAATCGCTGTTTCGCCACCGCCCGCCCCATTCTCAAACGGTCTCTCAGGGCCGGGGATGTCATTCAGCTCGCTTTGGCGTGTCTTTCCTGTTCCGGCGCCCGCTTCTGGACAGGATTGAGCGCCTTCAGGAAGTCATCGCACCAGTGGGTGACGTCGTATTCCAGCAGGCGCTTCATCATGATGTTCCACCGCTCGCGCCGCGCTTCCAGCGGCATGGAGAGCGCCCGGCCGATGGCGCTGGCGATCGACTGAACCTCGTAAGGGTTGATCAGAAGCGCCCCGCTCCCCAGTTCCCGCGCCGCTCCCGCGAAGCGCGACAACACAAGCACGCCCGGATCACGGGGGTCCTGGGCCGCGACATATTCCTTGGCCACGAGATTCATGCCGTCGCGCAGGGGCGTCACGAGGCCGACGTTCGCCAACCGGTACAGGCCGGCGAGCGTGTTGCGGTTCAGGGCCTTGTTGACGTAGTGGATCGGCGTCCAGTCGACATCGCCCAGGGAGCCGTTGACGCGGCCGGCAAGCTCGGCCACCTCGCGCTGCATGCTGGTGTATTCGGGCACCTCGGAGCGTGATTTCGGAGTGATCTGCAGCAATGTGACCTTGCCGCGGCTGGCGGGATCGGTCTCGATGTGCCGGGCGAAGGCCTCGATGCGCTGGCCGATGCCCTTGGAGTAGTCCAGCCTGTCGACCCCGATGATGAGGCTGCGCTCGCCGAGATTGGTGCGCATGCGCTGGACGAGAGGGTTGCGCCGGGCCTCGACCGCGGCCTCGGCGAAGGCACGGGTTTCGATCCCGATGGGAAAGGCGCCGACGCGGAACCGGTGGCCGTAGGCTTCGAACGTGCCGTTGCCCAGATTGGTCCCGATCCCTTCGCGCAGGAGGCATCCGGCGAAATTCTCGACGTCGTATTCGGTCTGGAAGCCGACGACGTCGTAGGATGCCAGGTTGCGCATGATGGTTTCATGGACCGGCAGGGCGAACAGGATGTCGGCCGGCGGCCAGGGAATGTGATGGAAGAAGCCGATGCGGTTCTTGAAACCCATCTGCCGCAGTTCGGCGGCAAGCGGGATGAAGTGATAGTCATGCACCCAGATGATGTCGTCGGGCCGCACCATCAACGCCAGCAGCCTGGCGAAGAAGCGGTTGACCCGGAAATAGCCCGCCATGTCGTTGCGGGCGAATTCGGTCATGTCCAGGCGGTAATGGCACAGCGGCCAAAGCGCCCTATTGGCAAAGCCAGCGTAGTATTCGTCGACATCCTTGCGGCTCAGGTCGGTAACCGCATAGGTGATCTTGCCGTGCTCGTGGAATTCGAGGTCTTCCGGCTCGCGCGTGCCGCTGGTCTTGCCCGACCAGCCCAGCCAGATCCCGCCTCGCTCCTCCAGCGCGGATTGCAGCGCCACAGCCAGACCACCGGCCGTCCCCACCGCCTTGGACGGCAGCGGTACGCGGTTCGAAACAACAATCAGTCGGCCCAAATCCCCTCCTTGCAATGCAGAACGAACCGCATTGCTTCCATCACTCAAGAAGCCTCCTCAAACCGGGAAGCCCGCCTTGGGCTCAAACACAGAGATGGCATGCCGCAGACATGCCGTCATCAAAACGGTGAAGAACGGACATTCGTTCCCCCTCCCGACGCCTTGCGTTTGCGCCTGTGGCCTTGCCTCAGGCCATACGTTCGATCCAGCCACGAATATCGTCGGCGCTGTCGACCTCCGCCGAGGCCGCCGTCGGGCGATCAGGGCTGCCGACCCTCACGGCACGACCGCCACAGGCCTCGACAACCGCGAACATCGCCTCGTCCGTCAGGTCATCCCCGATGGCCAGAGGTCTGCGGCCAGCGAAAGGCGCCTGCTCCAGAAAGGCCTTCACGGCGGTGCCCTTGCTGGTGCCGGCGGGCCTGACCTCGACCACCATCTTGCCGTGCTGAACCTCGAAAGCGTCCGGGGCCGTCTCGACAAAACGGGTCATGCGCTCGATCAGCCGATCGCCGAATTTGGGAGCAAGACGGTAATGGATGGCCAGCCCCGCGCCTTTGTCTTCCACGATGAGAGCGGGATTGAGACGGGACATGGCTGCCAGTTCAACCCGCAACGGATCGAGCAGGGTCGAACGCGGTGCCTTGTGCATCCGGCCATCCGGCAGGCGGATGTCCGCGCCATGGAGCCCCGCAAGTGGAAACAGCGTCGGCATGAAGAGCGCATCCGCATCGTCGAGCGTGCGCCCGGTGACAAGCGCCAAGGCGCCGCCGGCCTGCCTGGAGAGCGAGATCAAGGCCGCCGGCATCCATTCCGGCACGACGACTTCCGTTGGAACCAGCGCCAGATCCAGCAACGTGCCGTCGATGTCGAGGAAAAGCGCCCAGCCATCAAGAGTATCAGGCAATATCCTGTCGGACGTTGTGGGTGTGCCGGGGCGGCTGGCATCCACTGTCGCCAGTTCAATTGTCATATCGAAACATAATCTACCAAATCAAATAGCGCCGCAGGGGCGTTGGAGGGACGATGTCTTATAGCATCAACGCCAACAACGCCAAAATCGTTCAGCACCACATGAAAAAGCCCGGAGCGAAACGCCCCAGGCCTTTCCTCATGGCTTGCTTCGTCAGAGCGCCTTGTCCTGCTGCTTCTTGAACATGAAACGATCGAAGAAACCTTCGGAGAACTGGAACCAGAAATAGGCCTCGCCGCGATAGGCTTTCAGGCTTTCATAGATTTTCTTGAAAGATTCGTTCTTGGCGCTGATCTCGTCATAGACCTCGTTGGTGGCCTTGAAGGCCGCTTCCATGACGTCCTGCGGGAACGGGCGGAGCTGGGCGCCGCCCGCGGCAAGGCGCTTCAGGGCCGGGCCGTTCAGGTTGTCGTAGCGGGCCATCATGTGGATGTCCGCCTGGGCGGCGGCGGCGCGCACGATCGCCTTGTAGTTCTCCGGAAGCTCGTTGAACTTCTGCTTGTTGATGAAGAGGTGGATCATCGGTCCGCCTTCCCACCAGCCGGGATAGTAGTAGTACGGCGCGACCTTCTGGAATCCGAGCTTCTCGTCGTCGTAGGGGCCGACCCATTCGGCCGCGTCGATGGTGCCCTTTTCCAGCGAGGGGTAGATGTCACCACCGGCGATCTGCTGCGGCACGACGCCGAGCTTGGCCATGACCTGGCCAGCGACGCCGGCGATGCGCATCTTCACGCCCTTGAGGTCGTCGACGCTCTTGATCTCCTTGCGCCACCATCCACCCATCTGCACGCCGGTGTTGCCGGCGGGAATGCCGATGAAGTTGTACTTGTCGAAGAACTCGTCCATCAGCTTCATGCCATCGCCCTGGTACATCCAGGCGTTCTGCTGGCGCTGGTTGAGGCCGAAGGGAATCGCCGTGCCGATGGCGAAGGTCGGATCCTTGCCGACATAGTAGTAGCTGCAGGTGTGGCACATCTCGACCGTGGCGTTGGTCACGGCGTCGGCCGCCTGCAGTCCCGGCACGATCTCGCCCGCGGCGAAGACCTGGATCTGGAACTTGTTGTCGGTCATTTCGGCGACATGCTTGGCGAACACTTCCGCCGCGCCGTAGATGGTGTCGAGCGATTTCGGGAAGCTCGACGTGCAGCGCCACTTGATTTCCGGATTGGCCTGCGCCAGCGCCGGGGCGGCCAGAGCGGCGGTCGCAACACCGACCGCGCCCGAGGTCTTCAAGAATTCACGACGTTTCATAGTTCGTTCCTCCGCACGTCGCCGATCGCGACCGTGTTCTGCCTCAACGAAATGCCCGAATGCGCCGCGCCGGCGCCGGGAAGTTGTCGGAAGTCACTGTCCTTGAAGAAACCATGACATCGGCGTCGATGGCCACGCGCCGCCGTCTCCGGCAACCTGCTGAGCCCGTCGTGCCATCACTCCCTCCAAAGCCGCGCATTCGCGCTGATTGGGATTTTGTCCGTTTTCAAATCAAGCGCATTCCCTAGCCGATGCGCAACGGCAAAGTGCATGGAAGGAGTTAACCTAAGGTAGCACATCCATGGCCTGGACCCGGGTTGATGGCTCCCCTTCCGCCATGCCTGAGCCCGACGATCTGTTCAGTTGGAGGGTCAGGCAATAGGCCGAGCCGCCGGACAGCGCGAAAGCCTGAAGTGGTACGCGATGGACCCGGTAACCGCGCTCCGAGAGCGTCCGCTCCAGACGCCCGCCGCAGGCACCCATGACGATGTCGCGACCGAGCGGAAAGGCATTCACCGCCAGCGCCGAGGCATCCCTGTCGCCGGCCTCGATCACCATGTCCCGGCCCGCGACGGCGCGGATCAGCGCTTCACCGTCCCGGCTGAAGGCCTTGGGATAAAACACCACCTCGCCACCATCGAGCACGAAAAGGCAGGTGTCGAGATGATAGAAGCGCGGGTCCACCAGTTCCAGTTGAAGGGCGGGCACGCCAAACAGGGCTTCGACCGCGCGTTTGGCCTCATAGGACGACCTCGGCCCATAGCCCATCCAGAACAGGCCGCGCGCTCCGTCCCAGATGCAGTCGCCCGCGCCTTCGTGATGCACTCCATCCGGCAGGTCATGAAGCTCGCCGACGATGCCGCGCCGCTCAAGATGCTCGAAACAGGCACGGACGAACGGCTCCTCGCCCCGGCGTTCCGGAAAGCGGTAGCGCGCCAGCAGAACCTTGCGGTCCAGCACGACCGCGTGGTTGGCCGTGAAGACGAGATCCGGCTGCCCCTGCTCGGCGGGCAGGATCTCGATCTCGGCCCCGAGGAAGCGATAGGTCTCGACCAGCCGCGTCCAGCCATGCGCCGCCTCGCCGGCAAGCTGGCTGGCGTTCCGGGCCCAGGCCCGAGGGTCCATCCAGGGATTGATGGAATAGCGGACGTCGAAGGCATCCGGCGGGCACAGCATCAGGCGGGCTTTGGCCATGGGCGCTCCGCTCCCGTTCAATGCACGGCGCGGGCAAAGACACGCTCCACGCGTTCCATGCCCCAGTCGATCTCATCGCGCGTGATGGTGAGGGGCGGCGCAAAGCGGATCACCGTCTCGTGGGTTTCCTTGGACAGGACGCCCTCCTCGGCCAAGGCCTCGCAGATGCGGCGGGCCGACATCGCCGCGGGATCGACGTCGACGCCGACCCACAGGCCCTTGCCGCGCACCTCCCGGATGGAATTGGAGCGCACCGCTTCGAGGCGTTGCTTGAGATAGCCGCCCAGCACGGCGGAGCGCTCGACAAGCTGCTCGTCCTCGATGATCTCGATCGATGCGAGGCCGATGGCGGCCGCGAGCGGATTTCCGCCGAAGGTGGACCCGTGCGAGCCGGGATCGAACACCGACATGACCTCGCGCGTGGCGACGAAGGCCGACACGGGATAGACGCCGCCGCCCAGCGCCTTGCCGAGGATGAGCCCGTCCGGCCGGATGTTCTCGTGCTGATGCGCGAACCATCGTCCGGTGCGGCCGAGACCCGACTGCACCTCGTCCAGTATCAGCAGGATACCGGCGTCATCGCAGATCCGCCTCACGGCCTTCAGATAGCCCTCCGGCGGGACGATGATGCCCGCCTCCCCCTGGATCGGCTCGATCAGAACGGCGCAGGTCTCGGGACCGACGGTGTCGCGCAGCGCCCGCGCATCGCCGAAGGGCACGGCCCGGAAGCCCGGCGTGAACGGGCCGAAACCGTCCCGATAGCTCTCTTCGGATGAAAAACCGATGATGGTGGTCGTGCGGCCGTGGAAGTTGCCGGCCGCCACGATGATTTCGGCCCTGTCCTGCGGAATCGCCTTGTGCCGGTAGCCCCAGCGGCGCGCGGCCTTGATCGCCGTCTCGACCGCTTCGGCACCGGTATTCATGGGAAGGGCCATGTCCAGGCCGCTGATGGCGCACAGCTTTTCAAAGAAGGGGGCAAGCCGGTCGGAATGGTATGCGCGGCTCGGCACCGCGAGCCGCGCGGCCTGCTCGGCCAGGACCGAGAGTATCCGGGGATGGGCATGCCCCAGGCTGACCGCCGAATAGGCGCTCATCATGTCGAGATACCGCTTGCCGGCGATGTCCTCCAGCCAGACACCCCGTCCTTCGGTCAACACCACCGGCAGCGGGTGATAGTTTGCCGCCGTCACCCGGGCTTCGCGCGCGATAATATCCATCGTCCGGTCCCTCCATGAACAGGACTCAAGCTTACGCCTCACACCGCGCCGAGACTGTCGAAAGCGCGCCGGCGACGACCGAATCGGCTGCGGCTGCGATGCCGGGCCTATGAGACGACGGGGCTTCCCGCTGGATAACCGGGGAAATTCTTGACCGTCTTCAGGATGAACGTCGTGGTGATGCGGCCGATGCCAAGCCCCGGATCGGCCAGCCAATCGGCCGTCAGCCGTTCGTAATCCTCCAGATCGGGCGCGATGACACGGACCAGATAATCCGCTTCGCCGCTCGGCACCATGACTTCGGCGACGGCCGGAGCGGCGCGAAACACCTTTTCCAGCCGGGCGCGGGCGCCTGCCGCCTCGCCGCGCATCTGGATGGCGGCAAGCGCTATGACATGGTGCCCGACGACAGCCGGATCGAGGACGGCGGTGTAACCGCAGATCACTCCCCGGGCTTCAAGCTTGCGGACGCGCTCCAGGCAGGGGCGCGGCGTCAGCCCCACCCGTTGGGACAAGCGCTGATAAGTGATCCGGCCGTCTTTCTTGAGTTCGGACAGGATTTTCACATCCACCGCATCAAGCTTCACCTGTCTGGGCTCCACCATGCCATTTCTCCCGGGCTCCATGTTTCACAAGCGGAGCAAACGCAGCCGATTCTGTCGACATGCCGTGCGAAAGGCCCGTTGCAAAACCATGCGATCTGGTGGGACACTCGTCTTCAGCGCGCGCCCGGCAAGAGGCGCAACCAGATTACAAGAGGGACAGTGATGCGCAAACAGATCATCGCCGCACTCATGATGCTCGCCTCAAGCACCGCCGTGGACGCCAAGGAATGGACCAAGGTCCGCATCGGCACCGAAGGCGCCTATCCGCCGTTCAACTTCACGGATTCCAACAACCAGCTTCAGGGGTTCGAGATCGACCTCGGAAAGGCGCTCTGCGCGGAAATGAAGGTCGAATGCGAATTCGGCGCGCAGGACTGGGATGGCATGATCCCCGCCCTGATGGCGAACAAATACGATGCGATCATGGCGTCCATGTCCATCACCGAGGAGCGCAAGCAGCAGATCGCCTTCAGCAACAAATACTATGCCACCCTGGCATCCTTCGTGGCGCCCAAAGACAGCAAGATCACCTCGACCACTCCGGAAGCCCTGAAGGGCATGACGCTGGGCGGGCAGTCCTCGACCACGCACGCGACCTATCTCGAGGATGTCTATGGGAAAGCCGGAGCGACCATCAAGCTCTACGCCACCCAGGACGAGGCCAACCTCGACCTTTCGAACGGCCGCCTCGACGCCGTCCTGGCCGACAAGATCGTCCTGCTGGAGTGGCTCGAAAAAACCGATGAAGGCAAATGCTGCGGCTTCGTCGGCGAGGACGTGACGGACACCGCGTATTTCGGGGAAGGCGTCGGGGTGGGGCTGCGCAAGGCCGACACCGATCTCAAGGCGAAGTTCAACGCCGCCATCGAAGCCATCAGGGCCAACGGAACATACAAGAAAATCAACGATCAATACTTTCCCTTCAACGTCTATTGAACGTGATCGCCGGCGGGAACCGCCATGCAGGACATCGTCGCCCTCCTGGCGTTCGGACCCGACGGTTGGGGCGATGAGCTCCTGGCGGGAACCTGGCTGACGATCCGGCTCGCCCTCGCCACCTTCCCCATCGGTCTTGCCATAGGGCTGGCCGTCGCCCTCCTGAAACTGTCCCCCTCGCGCTGGAAGCGCGCAGCGGGCAACCTCTACACGACCGTGTTCAGGGGCCTGCCCGAGCTTCTGACGATCTTCATCGTCTACTATGGCGGGCAGATCCTGCTGGCCAAAGTGGTGCAGATTTTCGCGCCGCAGACCAACCTCCAGGTCAGCGGTTTCATCGCCGGCATGGTCGCCTTGTCCCTGGTCGTCGGCGCCTTCTCCAGCGAGATATTCCACGCCGCCATCCGGGGCATCGCCGCGGGCCAGACGGAAGCGGCGCGCGCGCTCGGGCTGGCGCCATGGCAGGCGTTCAGGCTGGTGGTGCTGCCGCAGCTCTGGCGCCTTGCGCTGCCGGGGCTGTCGAACAACTGGCTCGTGCTGCTGAAGGACACATCTCTGGTGTCCGTGATCGCGCTCACCGATCTCATGCGCCAGACGCAGATCGTGGTCGGGGCGACCAAGCAGCCCTTCACCTTCTTCGCACTCGCCTGTGCGATCTACCTGATGCTTTCGTTGCTTTCGAGCGTGCTCGCCCTGCGCCTCGAAGCCCGTGCCAACCGTGGCTGGACGGGAGGGCGGGGATGATGGGAGGCATCGGCAACGCCTTTCTCGCCTTGTGGGGAGCGCTCGGCCTCAACGCCGAACTCATGGCGCGCTATGGGCCGCGCATTCTCGACGGCCTATGGCTGACGATCGAACTGGTCGCCCTGTCGGTTTCGGCCGGGTTCATCCTCGCGATCCCATTGGCGCTGGCGCGGGTGGAGGGCAACCGGCCCCTCCGTGCGCTGTCGTCCGCCTTCGCGCTGTTCTTCCGGGGCACCCCGCTCCTGGCCCAGACCTTCCTTGTCTACTATGGTGCCGGGCAGTTCCGCGCCGAACTCGAAACCATCGGCCTGTGGTGGTTTTTCCGCGAAGCCTATTGGTGCGCGCTCCTGACCTTCACGTTCAACACCGGGGCCTACCAATCGGAAATCCTGCGCGGGGCGGTCCAGGCGATACCGCGCGGCCAGGTCGAGGCGGCGCGCGCGCTCGGGCTGCGCAAGGCTGCGATCTACCGTCTGGTTATCGTCCGGCAGGCTCTCCTGCTGGCGCTTCGCCCCCTGGGGAACGAGCTGATCCTCATGATCAAGGGCAGTTCCATCGCCAGTGTCATCACGGTGTTCGAACTCCTGGGAACGACGCGGCTTGCCTTCACGCGCTCGTTCGACTTCGAGGTCTACCTCTGGGCGGCCCTGCTCTATCTGATGCTGGTCGAAATCGTGCGTCGGACATGGAACATCGCCGAGCGGCATCTGACACGCCATCTTGCCGCCCGGGCATGAGCCGGGACTGGACGCCGCCGCCCCGGATGGCTATCGCCTGTGGGGTCATTCCTCCCGTCGGCTTCCGGAGCTGTTCCCGTGCATGATTACGTCCGCAGGATATTGTCCGCGCGTGTCTATGACGTCGCGATCGAAAGCCCGCTCGACCCCCTGTCCCGTCTTGGCCGCGCGCTCGGGCGCGACGTGCTCCTGAAGCGCGAGGATCTGCAACCGGTCTTCTCGTTCAAGCTGCGCGGCGCCTTCAACCGCATCGTCAAGCTTGCCCCGGAGGTGCGGGCGCGCGGCGTCATCTGCGCCTCGGCGGGCAATCACGCGCAGGGCGTGGCGCTGGCCGCCCGCGAGTTGGGCATCAAGGCCACCATCGTGATGCCGCGCACGACCCCGCAGATCAAGGTCCGCTCGGTCAGGAGCTATGGCGCGCAGGTCGTGCTCCATGGCGACAGCTTCGACGAGGCTCATGCCCACTCCCGCCAGATCGAGCAGGAGAAGGGGCTGACCTTCATCCATCCCTATGACGATCCCGAGGTGATCGCGGGACAGGGCACCGTCGGCGTCGAAATCCTCAACCAGCATCCCGGCCCGATCGCCGCCGTCTTCGTGCAGATCGGCGGTGGAGGGCTTGCGGCGGGGGTTGCGAGCTACATCAGGTTCCTGCGCCCCGAGGTGCCGGTGATCGGCGTCGAGGCGGAGGATTCGGCCTGCATGAAGGCCGCCTTCGATGCGGGCGAACGCGTCGTGCTCGACCAGGTCGGCCTGTTCGCGGACGGCGTCGCCGTGCGCCAGGCCGGGGAAGAGACCTTCCGGCTGTGCCGCGAGTTGCTCGACGGCATCGTCACGGTGACGACGGACGAGATCTGCGCGGCAATGAAGGACATCTACGACGACACGCGCGCCATCGCGGAACCGTCCGGGGCGCTGGGGCTCGCGGGATTGAAGAAATACTGTTCGGGCCGCGTGCTCGGCGACGGGGCGGTGATCGCCATCAACAGCGGCGCCAACATGAACTTCGACCGCCTGCGCCACGTCGCCGAACGCGCCGAGATCGGCGAACGCCGCGAGGCGCTGCTGGCGGTGACCATTCCGGAGCGGCCGGGCGCCTACCGCACCTTCATCCAGGCGCTCGGCAAGCGGTCGATCACCGAGTTCAACTACCGCTACGCCGGCGGCAGCGAGGCGCGGATATTCGTCGGCATCCAGCTCTCCGAAGGCGAGGACGAGAAGCAGCAGGTCATCACCTTGCTGCGCGACAAGGGCTATGCCGTGCTCGACATGAGCGACAACGAAATGGCCAAGCTGCATGTGCGCTACATGATCGGCGGGCCATCGGCGGGCCTCACCGACGAGGTGGTGCACCGCTTCGAATTCCCCGAACGGCCCGGCGCGCTGATGCAGTTCCTGAAAAGCCTCGACCCGGCCTGGAACATCTCGCTGTTCCACTACCGCAACCACGGCTCTGCCTATGGGCGCATCCTGGCCGGCATCCAGGTGCCGGAAGACGAGCGCGCGGATTTCTCCGCGCGGCTGACGGCCTTAGGGTACTGGCACCAGGACGAAACCGACAATCCCGCCTACCGCGCCTTCCTCGATGGCTCGCAACAAGGAGCGCCATAATGACCAAAGTCGCCTTCCTCGGCCTCGGCGTCATGGGTTTTCCCATGGCCGGGCATCTCGCCGCCAAGGGGCATGACGTCACCGTCTACAACCGCAGCGCCGACAAGGCGGCCAAGTGGACCGCCCTTCACGGGGGGCGGCATGCGCCGACGCCCAAAGCCGCCGCCGAAGGCGCCGAGATGGTGTTTGCCTGCGTCGGCAACGACGACGACCTGCGGTCCGTCACGCTCGGCCCGGACGGCGCTTTCGCCGGCATGGCGAAGGGCGCGATCTTCGTCGATCACACCACGGCGTCCGCGGCGGTGGCGCGCGAGCTTTATGGGGAGGCCAAGGCCCTGGGCCTCGACTTCCTGGATGCTCCGGTCTCTGGCGGACAGGCCGGGGCGGAGAACGGCGTCCTGACGGTCATGGTCGGCGGCGACAGCGAAGCCTATGCCATGGCCGAGCCCGTGATCCGGTCCTACGCCCGCATGATCGGCCATCAGGGGCCGGCCGGTGCGGGGCAATTGACCAAGATGGTCAACCAGATCTGCATCGCCGGTCTTGTCCAGGGTCTTTCGGAAGCCATTCATTTCGCCCAGAGCGCGGGGCTCGACGTCGAAGGTGTGATCGGGGTGATCTCCAAGGGAGCCGCCCAGTCGTGGCAGATGGACAACCGCTGGCAGGCCATGGCCGGAAACAGTTTCGACTTCGGCTTCGCGGTGGACTGGATGCGCAAGGATCTCGGGATCGTGCTGGAGGAAGCGCGGCGGAACGGCGCGCAGCTGCCCGTGACGGCTCTGGTCGACCAGTTCTATGCCGATATCCAGACCATGGGCGGCAACCGCTGGGACACATCCAGCCTGATCGCCCGGCTGGGACGCAAGGCGTAGGTAGCGTCAAGTCTCATGGCCGGGACAAGCACGGCCATGAGGGAACAAA
>JBEBSP010000052.1:0-16601 GCA_040394255.1 Agaricicola taiwanensis
CATGCCGCAATATTTTCTCGCCGATTCCGCACATGGATCACATTTGATGTCGAACGGACGCAAGACGAAAATACCAATGCAATATCAATTGTTTATTGGGTATTTCATTTGCTCCAAACGGCAATAGTGGTACACTCCAACGGTTGCAAACTCATGTCCGCGTGATTGCCCGTTTCAAGGAGACTCCATGACCGCGCAAATCCCTGAGCGGATACTGATCGATGGCAAGCCACATTGGCTGCACGCTTGCCCGCTCGATCCCCTGCTTGCCGAAAGTGGGGCCAAAATAGCGGCTCCTGACGCTCGGACGACGGCCTGCCATCGCCAGTATGTGGGCACCTGGCGGATTGCCGATGGTCGGTTGTGGCTCGTTGCTCTGAGTACCTTCGGGCGCGAGGAACTTCCGCTCTCTGATGCCATGCGCATTTGGTTTCTGCGGCTGGCGCGGGCCGACAGATTTCCGGTTTATGCCGAGTGGTTCGATGGTTGCCTTCGCATTCCGATCGGACCGATGCTCGTACGCGGGTTCCACGGCTGGTCGTCGTGGTTCACCCGAGAGCGCGTCATCACCTGCCGGCAGGGCAAGGTGGTTCGCGACCGTGAGGTCGATACGCTGGCAATACTGGAATGGGCGCTGCGCCGCCGCGAAGGTCTGAAGCAAAGTCTCGACCCGGACGACACACCAGGCGGCCCGCTGGCCTGGATTTCCGAGGACGAGAACGATGGCGATTTCGACCACTTGCGCGGGGACTGGTGGCCGCCCGAATGGCCGGATGGGCGGGCCCCCGCCGCTTTGGGTTCCTGGTTCGTCAGCGGCACATGGTTCAAGCGTCCGTAAGTCTCAGAACTCAAAGTCCACGCAAAATCGTTGAGCGAAAATGCGCCACAGCCTGACGTTAGGCAAAAATGGCCAACCTGTGACCAAGGCTACAGATCTGCGGGGTGGTGGAATAAAATGGCGCACCCGACACGATTCGAACGTGTGACCTTTGCCTTCGGAGGGCAACGCTCTATCCAGCTGAGCTACGGGTGCCTTGGATGTGATCCGCGCGGAAACTAGCGGATCGGGAAGCGCCTTGCAATCGGTGATCCGCCGGCACGTCGCGCCGGCTTCCGCTGAGGTATACGATTTCAGCAGGCGTCCTGGCGGATCAAAGAAGGGGAAGCTTACGTCCACAGCTTCGCACCGACACTGAACAATGAAAGATCACCGGAGGCCATGATCCTCGGTGGGATGAAGAGAGCAGCCTCAACCCCTCATGATTCTTTCATGACACCGACCGAATCCATGTTTATTTGCAACCGCACATGCTGCGCCACATGATATCTGGATATTTTACTTATACATAATCGACTTCTTGGAGCGAACCCAAGCATTGCCCACCGGGCGTCATTAAAGTGTCATTCGGAATCCGTATCTCCACCGCGCGGATATTTCTCACGCTTAGGAGACATCATGTCTTTCGCCACACCGATCGCACGCGCAGCCCTGCTGGCGGCCGCGCTCCTCACACCGGGCTTCGCAGCCGCTGAAGACTTCAAACTGGACGCCCGCTTCACGGATGCGGATGGCGACCTGGTCGCGGATGCGCCGAAGGACGCCGCGCAGTGGCTCGATCCCGACACGCTGGTCTTCGCCTACACCCCGGTGGAAGATCCGGCCGTCTACGCCAAGGTCTGGCAAGGCTTCCTCGACCATATGGCGAAGACCACCGGCAAGAAGGTCCAGTTCTTCCCCGTGCAGTCCAACGCCGCACAGCTTGAAGCCATGCGCGCCGGCCGCCTCCATGTCGCCGGCTTCAACACCGGCTCCAACCCCATCGCGGTCGCCTGCTCCGGGTTCGTCCCCTTCACCATGATGGCCTCCAAGAAGGGCGAATTCGGCTACGAGATGGAGATCATCACCCATCCCGGCGCCGGCATCGCCACGGTCGAGGACATCAAGGGCAAGAAGCTGGCGTTCACCTCCGAGACCTCGAACTCGGGCTTCAAGGCCCCCTCGGCGCTGCTCAAGTCGCAGTTCAGCATGGAAGCGGGCAAGGATTTCGAGCCCGTCTTCTCCGGCAAGCATGACAATTCGATCATCGGCGTCGCCAACAAGGATTACCCGGCAGCCGCCGTCGCCAATTCCGTGCTCAACCGCATGCTCGCACGCGAGGTCATCAAGGCCGACCAGATCACGTCGATCTTCAAGTCCCAGACCTTCCCCACCACCGGTTACGGCTATGTCTACAACCTGAAGCCGGAGCTGGCCGAGAAGGTCAAGCAGGCGTTCCTGACCTTCCCGTGGGACGGCAGCGAGCTTCTGAAGGAATTCCAGACCTCCGAGCCGCCGCAGGAGGCGTTCATTCCGATCACCTTCAAGGAGCATTGGGCTGTCGTCCGGCAGATCGATACCGCCCTGAACGTCAGCTACGCCTGCAAGTAATCCGAGCCTTCCAGAGCAGGATGCGTTCCGGCGGGGCCGGGCATCCTGCTCTGTGTTTGCGATATCGCATCCGCGCCAGCCGCCGCGCGGTCTTTGCGCGGATGCCCCTACGACTGTGACCGCCGACGGGAGTGATATGAATGTTGACCATTGAGGGCCTTACCAAGGGATACACCAGGGGCAGCAAGGCCCTCGGCCCGGTCGACCTTGCCATTCCCGCCGGCCAGGTCGTCGGCCTGATCGGCCCTTCGGGCGCCGGGAAATCAACCCTCATCCGCTGCATCAACCGCCTCGTGGAGCCGACGGCGGGCACCGTGCGGCTGGGCGATCTGGCGATCACCGGCCTCGGCCGGGCGGGCCTTCGCCGCGCACGGCGGCGGATGGCCATGATCTTCCAGGAGTATGCGCTCGTCGAGCGCCTGACGGTCATGGAGAATGTCCTGTCCGGGCGCCTGGGCTATGTCGGCTTCTGGAGCGCGTGGTTCCGGCGCTTTCCGCAAAGCGACATCGACCGCGCCTTCGAGGTGCTTGAGCGGGTCGGCCTGATGGATCATATCGACAAGCGGGCGGACCAGCTCTCGGGAGGGCAGCGCCAGCGCGTCGGCATCGCCCGGGCGCTGTTGCAGGAACCCGATATCCTGCTGGTCGACGAGCCGACCGCCAGCCTCGATCCCAAGACCTCCCGGCAGATCATGCGGCTGATCGTCGAGATCTGCCACGAGCGCGGGCTTGCCGCCATCGTCAACATCCATGATGTGGCCCTCGCCCAGATGCACGTGCAGCGGATCATCGGACTGCGCGTCGGCGAGATCGTGTTCGACGGCGCGCCCGCGGCGCTGGATGCCGCCGCGCTGACCGCGATCTACGGCGAAGAGGACTGGTCGAAGACGCTTTCGGATGGGGTCTCTCTCCCCGCCCCCGCCCCCGCCGCGCCGCACACCGATCTTTCCACCGCCGCCGCGGAGGCCTGCTGAATGGCCTTCATCGCAACATCGCAGCGGCGCTGGCACGCACCGCACCTGATCGCCAATCCGTGGCTGCGTTATGGGCTCGTCCTTGGCGGTCTTGTCTATCTGGCGCTTGCCATCAGCACGATCGAGGTCAATTGGGCGCGTGTGGTCGAAGGCCTGGACCGCGGGCTGCGCTTCCTGTCCGCGTTCCTGCATCCCGATTTCACCGCGCGAGGCGACGACATCGCCCAGGGCATGATCGAAAGCCTGACCATGGCGGCGACATCGACCGCCGCGGGCATCGTGATCTCCGTGCCCATCGCCGTCGGCGCGGCGCGCAACATGGCCATCACGCCCGTGTACTATGTCTGCCGCGCGATCATCGCGCTGTCGCGCTCGCTGCAGGAAATCATCGTTGCCATCTTTCTGGTCGCCATGGTGGGCTTCGGTCCCTTTGCCGGCTTCCTTACGCTGACCTTCGCGACCATCGGTTTTCTGGCCAAGCTCCTGGCCGAGGCGATCGAGGATATCGACCCGACGCCGGTCGAGGCCATCAAGGCAACCGGCGCGAGCTGGGCGAGCATGCTGGCCTATGGCGTGCTGCCGCAGATCGCGCCACGCCTGACCGGTCTGAGCCTCTACCGGCTCGACATCAACTTCCGCGAGTCCGCCGTCATCGGCATCGTCGGCGCCGGCGGCATCGGCGCCACGCTGAACACCGCCATCGACCGTTATGAGTTCGACAGCGCGGCCGCGGTCCTCATCCTCATCATCGCCATCGTCATGCTGAGCGAATACGGCTCCGGCATCATCCGCAAAAGGATCCAGTGATGCCGGTCACGACACAGGGCGCAGGCCCCGCCTGGAGCCTGCGCACACCCCGCCATGAGCTGCTGCTCTGGCTTGGCTGGCTTCTGGCCGTGGCGGCGCTGGTCGCCTGCTGGCGCATCATGACCGAAGACACGATCTGGGCCTTCGTCTGGGATGCCCCCCGCCAGGCGGGCGATATCGGATCGCGGATGCTGCCGCCGCGCTGGTCCTATCTTCCCAATCTGCTCCATCCGCTCTGGGACACATTGAACATCGCAACCCTGGGCACGCTCCTGGGTGTGGTGATTTCGGTTCCGATCGCCTTCCTGGCCGCGCGCAACACCACACCGGACGCCGCCATCGTCCGGCCGGCGGCCCTGCTTGTGATCGTGTCGTCGCGGTCGATCAACGCCATCATCTGGGCGCTGCTGCTGGTCGCGATCGTCGGTCCCGGCATACTCGCGGGGATCATCGCGATCGCCCTGCGGTCGATCGGCTTCATCGGCAAGCTGCTGTACGAGGCGATCGAGGAGATCGACGAAAAACAGGTCGAAGCCATCCGGGCCACCGGAGCGTCGGGCGCCCAGGTCATGACCTGGGGCATCGTCCCCCAGATCATGCCGGCCTTTGCCGGCATCACCGTATTCCGCTGGGACATCAACATCCGCGAATCCACCGTGCTCGGACTGGTCGGCGCGGGCGGCATCGGGCTCAACCTCGAAAGCTCGCTGAACCTGCTGGCATGGCCACAGGTCACACTGATCCTGCTGGTGATCCTGGCCACCGTGATCGTCAGCGAGTGGATTTCGGCGCGCGTGCGCCACGCCATCATTTAACGGGATCGGGATCCACGCCGCCTTGGGGCGGCCAGCCGTCTGGCTTGCAAAGAAAAAGGGCGCAGCAAGCTGCGCCCCTTTTCATTCAAAGACATGCATCCGTCAGTTGGTGACGGCTTCCGGCTGGATGCCCAGCGCTTCGATGAGCTTGTCGACCGCAGCGGCATCTTCAAGGCCGAACTGCTCCTTGAGCTCATCAAGGATTTCATCGAGCTCTTCCTGGGAAGCGCCGCTTTCCTTGGCGTCAGCGTATTCCTGCAGAAGCTCCTTGAGGTCATCAAGACCGCTCTCAAGCTTCTCGCCGTCGGTCTTATCAGCGCCCTCGCCCTTGCCGGCGCCTTCACCCTTGCCGGCGCCACCGCCCTTACCGGCGCCCTTGCCGGTGGCGCGCTCGTTGAGCAGCAGATCCAGGAATTCATCCGGATCGCTGATGCCCATCTCCGCGAGCTTCTTCTCGGCGGCCTTGATGGCATCCTCGTCGCCGCTCAGAACCGCTTCGATGTATTCAGCCAATGCTTCCGTCAACTGGGAGCCGAGGCCGGCCTTCTGGGCAGCTTCGTTCAGTGCAGCCTTGAAAGCCTGGGCTTCCTGGACCGTCGTCGTCGTCGGATCGTTGTCCGTGACACTGGAATAACCAGTACTGGAGACTTGATCTACCATTATGCTTCCCCTCTATTTTATCATTTCCTCGCGGCATTGGCCGCCGCAGCAGAAAAATGAGATGCGTCTTCTTGATAATTCCAAATGTCAGTGAATCTAAGTTCGTATAAAACAAGCTCAAAAGATGGTTTCATATGAACTTAAATTGCAAATCTGCTTAATCCATGGAGTTCAACAGTACCATAAATCCTCCTTAAGATATTATTAACCTCACATTTTTGCAACAGGAACCTGAGTCAACCTAAATGGTTCCATTTGACTGGATAGGTCATAGCCTCGGCAAAGACTTACTGACCAATACGACACCGTCCTATTCCGATCAGATGACAGTGCGTTGACGCCCGCAGCCGATGCAAAGGTGCCTCTTCAAGGGAACCAAGGATGCCGCAGAACCGTTACTTCCGCGGCCAATTAACAGGAGTGTGCCCTCGTGAACAACATCATCTATCTTGTCGGTCTCGTCGTCGTGATCCTTGCCGTGCTGACCTTCTTCGGCCTGCGCTGACCCGGCGCATCCACGTCTCCGTGAGCGCGCTCTCTGATCCCCGGCTTCAGGACGCATTTCATGATCCCAGCCGGCACAGCGTGGGCGTCGAGCTTGAATTCGGCGGGCTCACCCCGCGAGCGACCGCTGAAACCCTGCTGGCGTCACTGGGTGGGCGGCTCGTCGAGGACAGTCCGCATTCCTTTCGGATCACAGGAAGCACCCTCGGCGATCTGACGATCGAGCTTGACGTCCGGCACATCCATCCGGCGAAATATGGCGACACCCTGCCGTTCCGCCTCAGCGACCGCAGCGCGGATTTGCTGGGGCAGGTCGCGGGATGGGCCATTCCGGTCGAGATGATTACCTTGCCACTGGACATGGCCCGGCTTCCCGAGGTCGACGGCGCCGTCCAGGCCCTGCGGGACGCCGGAGCGGTCGGGACCGGCGACATCGGCCTGCGCTCGTTCGGACTGCATTTCAACCCGACCTCGCGGGATGGGGATGTCGATGGCATAACCGCAACATTGAAAGCCTATGTGCTGCTTGAAGGCTGGCTGCGGCTGACGGTGCTCGGCCGCCGCAACCGCCACCTGCCCGGACTGGCACCACCGTTTCCCGACCCGTTCGTGCGCAAGATCGCAGCGCCCGATTACCGGCCGGATGGGTCGTTGCTGATCGGCGATTATCTGGAAGCCAACCCCACGCGGAAGCGGGGTCTGGATCTGCTTCCGCTGTTCCTGCACATGGACGAGGACCGCATCCACAGCGCCCTGCCCCGGGAGAAAATCCGCAAGCGGCCGGCGTTTCACTACCGTCTGCCGCTGGCGCGGGTCGACCGCCCGGGATGGAGCATCCTGCCGGACTGGCGGCGCTGGCTCGAGGTCGAAGCCCTGGCCGCCGACCGTTCGCGGCTGGACGCGCTCGGGCGAGCCTATCTGGACTTCAACGGCAGCCCGGCCGACTGGGCGGCGCGGGCCGCGCCGCCGCAAACCCCATAATCAGACGGATACGGACACCAGCCGCGCCGAGACCCGTTCCAGTATCTTGCGGTGGGCACGGTCGACGATGTCATCGAGCGAGCGCGTCTTGGCGAACATGGCCTGCGCGCGGTCGCGGATTTCGTCGCGGGTCGGCAGGTGCGGCAGATGCACATTGGCAAGAAGATCGGCTGCCTTGTGTTGCGCGGCGGCCATGCGCTCCTGCAGATCGGACAGGCTCGGCGTCCCGGCCAGCGCACCGCGCATGCCGGCCACGATGCTGTCGACATGGAAGCTGGCCGCGAGATCGGTCGCCGCGCGCTCGATGACGCGGGAACCGAGCTTCTGCTCGTTGCGCAGGACCTCCTCGGGCGGGCTCTTCATGTCCCAGACCACGCCGATCCAGGACAGTCCCTTGAGGATGTAGTAGGTCGGGTCGATTTCCCACCACTTGAAGCCTTGCCGGACGCTGGACTGATAGGCGTGATGGTTGTTGTGCCAACCCTCGCCCATGGTGAAGAGGGCCAGCAGCCAGTTGTTGCGGCTGTCGTCGCCGGTGACATAGCGCTTCTTGCCGTGAACATGGGCGAGCGAGTTGATGCAGAAGGTGGCGTGGTAGACCAGCACCGTGCTCCAGACGAAGCCGACCACGAGGCCGGACCAGCCGCCGATGAGGAAGGCGATGAAGCCGGTTATGACGGCGGGGGCCAGTTCGAAGCGGTGCAGCAGCATCAGTTCCGGGTACTGCGCCAGATCCTGCACCTTCACCAGATCGGTGGTGCCGTGATTCTTGGCGAAGATCCAGCCGACATGGGAATAGAAGAAGCCGCTCTGGCGCGGGGAGTGGACATCGTGCTCGGTGTCGGAATGCAGGTGATGGTGCCGGTGCTTGGCCGCCCACCACAGCACGCTCTTCTGCGCGGTCGACTGGGCGAGGAAGGCCAGGATGAACTGGAACACGCGGCCGGTGGCGTAGGCGCGGTGCGAGAAATAGCGATGGTAGCCGGCGCCGATGGCGAAGATGCGGATCACATAGAGCGCGACGCAGATCGCCACCGCCTGCCAGGTCACGCCGGTCCAGATGGCGGCGAAGGAGGCAAGATGGAGCAGGACAAAGGGTATGGCGGCCGGATAGACGATGTCGTCATGATGGCCGTGGTCGTCGTGAGCGGTGTCGTGCGTCATAGGCGTCGCAAATCCTTTTGCGGGATGTTCACGCCATCATAAGGCATCCGGACACGCGAGGCACGCGCGATTTATGTCGACAATACACATTCTCGGGAGCCGCACTCTACTGCGCGGATAATGTTATTATTAACAATACGTTAATTTTACGACCCATCTTTAGATAGAACATAACGCCCTACATTAACCGAACGCTCAACTTTACACTTGGGACATGACGTTTCCACTTACATCTTCGATAAAGTTTGAGCATAACTTTTGTCTAACGCTAGGCATGCGGTGCCGCGCGGAAGGAATGGGGCCATGTCATGAGCAGGACAGACAGCGTTCGCCGTGTCGACTGGGTCGACTACGCCAAGGGCATCTGCATCGTCATGGTGGTGATGATGCATTCCACGCTGGGGGTCGAGAAAGCCGCCGAGGCGGAAGGCTGGATGCATTATGCCGTCGCCTTCGCCCGCCCCTTCCGGATGCCCGATTTCTTCCTGATCTCCGGCCTGTTCCTGGCCCGCGTCATCGACCGCGACTGGCGCACCTACCTTGATCGGAAGGTCGTTCATTTCGCCTATTTCTATATCCTCTGGCTCCTGATCCAGGGCGCCTTCCGCTGGCCCGGCCTGGCGATGGCCGAAGGGCCGGCCGCCGTCGCGGAGCAGTTCCTGCTGGCGCTGATCGAGCCGTTCGGAACGCTCTGGTTCATCTATCTGCTGCCGATCTTCTTCGTTCTGGCAAAGCTCGTGAAGCGCGCCCCTCCGGTTCTCGTGCTGGCCGTGGCCGCCGTGCTGGAAAGCGCGCCGATCGAAACCCACTGGATCGTGATCGACGAGTTCGCCAACCGCGTCTTCTTCTTCCTCGCCGGCTGGTATGCCGCGCGCCATGTCTTCGCCTTCGCCGCGTGGGTCGGGGCGCGGCCCGCCGCCGCCCTCGCGGGCCTCGCCGCCTGGGCGTTCGTCAACGGGCTAGCGGTCTGGGCGGGCGCATCGGAACTGCCGGGCGTCAGCCTGCTGCTCGGTCTCGCCGGAGCGGGCGCGGTCATCGCCGCCGCCGCGCTGATCGCGCGGGCCGATGTCCTCGCCCTGCTGCGCTATGCCGGCGAGCATTCGATCGCGGTCTACCTTGCCTTCTTCCTGCCCATGGCGGTGACGCGCACCGTGCTCCTGAAGACCGGCGTCATCACCGACATCGGCACGATCTCGCTGATCGTCACCGTGGTCGCCGCCGCCAGCCCGCTGATCCTCTATTGGCTCGTGATGCGGACCGGCTGGGGCACCTTCCTGTTCGAGCGGCCGGAGGCTTTCCGCCTGGAACGCCGGAAACCACAACCGGCCCTGCCCGTTGCCCATCCCTTCCCCTGACGGGGAGGGCTAGAGTGAGGATGGTCCGCCGGGCAACTGCTGCCCCCATCAGCCACCCTGCGTGGACCATCCTCCTCGCCATAACGCCAGACGGCGGGTTCCCTGCCCGCCTCACCTCTGGCACTGTCCGGCGCGATAGCGCATATAGCCGGACACCATGACCGACAGCCCCACACCAGCCGACCGCCCCGTCAAGGCAGGCGACCATGTCGTCCTCGTCGACGGCTCCGCTTACATCTTCCGCGCCTTCCATGCGCTGCCGCCGCTGACGCGCACGTCCGACCGGCTGCCCATCGGCGCGGTCGCGGGCTATTGCAACATGCTGTGGAAGCTGGTGCGCGGGCAGGGCTTCGACCCCAGGCCGACCCATCTCGCCATCGTGCTCGACAAGAGCGAGAAGACCTTCCGCAAGGACATCTACCCCGACTACAAGGCGCACCGCCCGGAACTGCCCGAGGACCTGCGCCCGCAGCTGTCGCTGATCCGCGAGGCGACGCGGGCCTTCGACCTTCCTTTCGTCGAGCAGGAGGGCTTCGAGGCCGACGACATCATCGCCACCTATGCCGAACAGGCCGCGCTGGCCGGTGCGAAGGTGACCATCGTGTCGTCCGACAAGGACATGATGCAGCTCGTCACGCCGCTGGTGTCCATGTTCGATCCGATCAAGGACAAGCCGATCGGCCCCGACGAGGTGTTCGAGAAATTCGGCGTCACGCCCGACCGGGTGGTCGACGTGCAGGCGCTGGCGGGCGACCCGGCCGACAACGTGCCCGGCGTGCCCGGCATCGGCGTCAAGACGGCGGCGCAGCTCATCACCGAATACGGCGATCTTGAAACCCTGCTGGCGCGGGCAGGCGAGATCAAGCAGCCCAAACGGCGCGAGAGCCTCATCACCTATGGCGCGCAGGCCGCGATCTCCAAGCAACTCGTCGAACTGAAGCGCGACATGGAGGTCAACGTTCCGCTGGCCGACACCTGCTGCATCGAGCCGGACATGAAGCGGCTGGTGGCTTTCCTCAAGGCGATGGAGTTCAACACCCTGACCCGCCGCGTCGGCGAGGCCTCCGGGATCGACATCGCCGCCATCGAGCCCGATCCGCGCCTGAAGGCCGGCGGCGAGGGCATTTCATGGCAGCGCCCCGGCGCGGCATCCGCGCCGCCATCGCAGGATGATGCGCCTTCCGGCGGCGAGCCCGCGCCGAAGGGCGGCGCAATGACCCCGCAGGCGCTGGCGGCGAAACGCGCCGAGGAAGCGCGCTCCACCCCTTGCGACCGCTCCGCCTATGTCACCATCCAGGACATGGCGACGCTGGAGCAATGGGTCGCCGCGGCGCGCGACAAGGGCACCGTCGCCTTCGACACCGAGACCACCTCGCTGGACGCCATGGCGGCGGAACTGGTCGGCGTCAGCCTCGCGGTCGACGCCGGGCTCGCCTGCTACATTCCGCTGGGGCATCACGGCGGCAGCGACATGTTCGGCGGCGGCAAGGTCGAGGGCCAGATCGGGCTGGAGGAGGCGCTGGCCGTCCTCAAGCCCATGCTGGAGGACCCCGCCACGCTCAAGATCGCCCAGAACGCCAAATACGACTGGCAGATCATGAAGCGCCACGGCATCGACGTGCGGCCCTTCGACGACACCCTGCTGATGTCCTATGCGCTGGACGCCGGCACCGGCAACCACGGCATGGACGCTCTGGCCGACCGCCATCTCGGCCACACCTGCATCAGCTATGACAGCGTCACCGGCACCGGCAAGGCGCGCATCAACTTCGCCGAGGTCGCGATCGAGAAGGCCTCCGAATATGCCGCCGAGGACGCCGACGTGACCTGGCGGCTGTGGCGCGTGCTGCAGCCGCGCCTCGCGGCGGAAGGGCTCGCCACGGTCTACGAGACGCTGGAACGGCCCATGGCCGACGTGCTGGCGCGCATGGAGGCCCGCGGCGTCGCCATCGACCGGCAGATGCTGTCGCGGCTGTCGGGCGAATTCGCCCAGCGCATGGGCGCGATCGAGGAGGACATCTATGCCCTCGCGGGGCAGAAATTCCTGATCGGCAGCCCCAAGCAGCTTGGCGACATCCTGTTCGGCGCGCTCGGCCTGCCGGGCGCGACCAAGACCAAGACCGGGGCATGGGCGACGGGCGCGCGCGTGCTGGAGGATCTGGCCGAGCAGGGCCACGAACTGCCGCGCCGGATTCTCGACTGGCGGCAGCTGGCCAAGCTGAAGTCGACCTATGCGGATGCTTTGCCGACTTACCTCAACAAGGAGACCGGCCGGGTCCACACCTCCTTCCAGCTTGCGGCGACCACCACGGGGCGCCTGTCGTCGTCGGAGCCCAACATCCAGAACATCCCGGTCCGCACCGAGGAGGGCCGCAAGATCCGCAAGGCCTTCGTGGCGGAACCCGGCAACAAGCTGATGTCCGCCGACTACAGCCAGATCGAACTGCGCGTGCTGGCCCATATGGCCGACATCCCGCAGCTGAAGAAGGCCTTCGCCGACGGACTCGACATCCACGCCATGACGGCCTCGGAGATGTTCGGCGTGCCGATCGAGGGCATGGACCCCTCGGTGCGGCGGCGGGCCAAGGCGATCAACTTCGGCATCGTCTACGGTATCTCGGCCTTCGGGCTTGCCAACCAGTTGTCGATCCCGCGCGAGGAAGCCGGCGCCTACATCAAGAAATACTTCGAGCGCTTCCCCGGCATCCGCGACTACATCGAGGCCACCAAGGAGGCCTGCCGCCGCGACGGCTATGTCACCACCCTGTTCGGGCGGCGCTGCCATTACCCGCAGATCAACACCAAGAACCCGGCGGAGCGCGCCTTCAACGAACGCGCCGCCGTCAACGCGCCGATCCAGGGCACGGCGGCGGACATCCTGCGCCGCGCCATGGTGCGCATGGAGGATGCCCTGGCCGATGCGGGGCTGTCCGCGCGCATGCTGTTGCAGGTCCACGACGAACTGGTGTTCGAACTGCCCGAGGCCGAGATCGGGGCGACACTGCCGGTGGTCCGCCGCGTGATGGAGACGGCGGCCCTGCCGGCGGTCTCGCTGTCCGTGCCGCTCCAGGTCGAGGCGCGCGCGGCGGACAACTGGGACGAGGCGCACTGAAGGCCTGGCAAGGTCCCCCGGAAACCGATCCAGGGGACACGCAAGGCGTTACTTCCGCGCCTTCATCACCTCAAGCACGCTCGCGACCGGCACGACGTCGGCGAAGCGGCTCTGCATGTCGAACAGGCTCATGGCGTGCGACGCCTCGATGCGGTCGAAGACGCATTCCTCCGGGATGATGACGCCAAGCCGGTTCGCGGCCGCATCGATGACGGTCGACCGCACGCAGCCACTGGTGGTCATGCCCGCCACGACCAGCGTGTCGACGTCGAGCTGACGCAGGTGGCCCACCAGCGGCGTGCCCCAGAAGGCGCTCGGCGCGGCCTTGGCGATCACGGCCTCGCCCGGCCCGGGGGCGACGTCCTCGATGATGCGCGTGGAACGGTAGCGCATGTCCTCGTCGGCGGCGGAACTGGTCAGGGCTCCCGGCCCGGTCTTCTGCCGGGCCTCGATCCAGCCCAGCAGGCCGTCGCTGGGATCGCGCATGTTGATGTGGATGATCGGCATGCCGGTCGAACGGGCCGTTGCCAGCAGCGTCTTGATGTGCGGAAGCGCGTTCCAGCCGTTGAGGCCGCAGCTCCACGGCCAGGTCTTGACGGCCACCTCCAGCGGCTCGGGCTTGTCGCCGAAACCGCCGCGGTACATGTCGATCATGATGAGGGCCGCACGCTTGCCCAGCGACAGCTCCTGCACCGGCCTCGTCTTGAGCCAGGCCCGCTCCTTCTCGGTCAGGTATTTGTCCCAGATGCGCTCGGTCATTTCGGTCTCCTAGAACATGAGTTGCCTCGGCCACGCCAGCGTGACCGAGGACCTGGAAGATGAGGGATGGATCACTTGACGCCGTAGACGGTCCGCCAGTGGTTGACGACCTTCTTCTGCAGTTCGGGATTGAGGACGCTCTCGCCGTCGATGACGACGTTCTTCAGGTCCTTGGTCGCGGGCAGGTGCTTGCGCGGCGGCACGTCGCCGCGCGTGACGGGCAGGCCCGCGTATTCCTGGAGGTGGGTCTGGCCCTCAAGCGACAACAGCCAGTTGGCCAGCACCTTGGCGGCGTTGGGATGCGGCGCGTTCTTGGCCACGAACAGCCGGTTCACCGACAGCGGGAAGCCGGATTCGGGGTAGACGAAGCCGAGGGGCGCGCCGTCTTCCAGCATGCCGTAGACCGACAGATCGGTCAGTTCGGCCATGGCGACATCGCCACGAACCACGGCCTGGATGATGCCGGCCGAGCCCTCGAAGAAGCGCACGTCGTTGTCCTTGAACATCTGCGCCGTGTCGCCGAGCTTGAGATGGTCTTCCCAGTAGACGATCAGCTGCTGGGTCGGAATGGAGCGCCAGGGCGGGTTCATCCCGACCTTGCCCTTCCACTTGGGATCGAACAGATCCTTCCACTCCTTCGGCTCGTCTCCCGGCTTCACGAGGGTCTTGTTCCAGATCAGGACCTCGCGGAGCTGCTGGACCGTGAACAGCGTGTCGTCCTTGATCCACTCGGGACCGAAGTTCTTGGCTTCGGGCGGCGACCACTTCAGGGCCCAGCCCGCCTTTATGCCTTCGTAGAAACTGGTGTCCGCGATGGAGATGATGACATCGGACAGGTGGCGGCCGGCGTTGAATTCCGTGCCGAAGCGTTCATTGAGAGGATTGCTGCCGAGGCGGATGTATTCGGTCTGGATTTCGGGATAGCGCTCCCGGAACTTCTTAAGCAGGGGCTCGATGCCATCCGGCTGAAGATTGTTGTAGAAGACGACTTTTCCTTCCTTCTTCGCGGCAGCCACCACCTCATCCCAGTTTTCGGCGGCGGATGCGGACGAAAAACCGGCGAATGCCGCCACGGCAATCGCCATCATGGCTTTCAATCCACGCCCTTTGAGCATGACCATTGCGTTTCCCCTTATGGTTCTTTGTTCAGTTCTTCGCAGGCAAAACCCTGATTTTTGTGGGAGGCGCATCCTGAAACCCAGGAGCGGGGGCCAGCATTTAGTGTCAACAGCAACCTGTCAACATATATGCATCGTAAATGGATGACTGGATCATCCATGCCGGACCGGCCTCACCGGTTCGGAACACGCGGGGCTCTCAGGATGGATTGCCCTGCATGGGCATGCGTCATGATGAAGATCGATGTTCCATCGCAAACACCGCCACTTTAGTGGCATTGCGTTACGTCTTTTGCGCGCGCGCCATGAAATGACTCCGAAATCGGCAGGCTGCCGCCACATCTCCGTCAGATTATGAGCAAGCCTTGCCTGAAACCTCCGGCTGTTCGAGATGGCCGTTGCTCCGGCCGTCGTCACGAAACGCAAAACCGGGAGGTCCCATGACCCGCACCCTTATTGCCGCACTCGCCGCCGTCGCCTTCGCGTCACCCGTACTGGCGCAGGGCGCGCAGACCGCCGCCGTCTGCTCCACCGAGGCCACGCAGATCCAGGCCGCCGTCGAGCGCTCCAGCCTGCCCAAGGAGCAGAAGACGCAGGTCAACAGCACGCTGGGCGCCGCGATCGATCAGGAAAAATCCGGCAATGCCCCGGGCTGTCAGGCGACGCTCGACCAGGTCAAGCTCGCGCTCGGCATCCAGCCGGCGCCGGGAGCGGCCGACGCTCCGGACGCGGGACGCAGCAGCACCGGCGAACCCCCGCAGGCTCCCGCGCAGTAACGGCGAGACGCCACACACGAAAAATGGGTGGCCGCCACGCGGTCACCCATCCCAACAAGATGCGGTTTTTACTTCTGGCCGGTCTTGTGGCTCATGTCCGGCATCTTGCCGCCGGAAGCGCCGCTTCCCTGCTGGCTCTTGCTGCCGCTGCCGGACTGGGCCTGCTGGCCGTGCGATTGCTGGCCGCCCTTGCGGCCCGCTTCCGAGGCCTTCTCGCGATCGCTGGCGAAGTTCCCGGGTTTTTTATCCTGAGCCATGTGCATCTCCCTTGGTTGCGAGGCTTGGAACAGCAAACCAACGAGGCCGAAGGGATGAAGTTCCCGCCTGAATTAAGGCATTTCATCCGGCATCTACATAAAGACTTCTTTATATCATTATTGCCCTTGTCGACGCGCGATGCTACAGAGCGCACCGATCCGGCGCGGGTCCTGCCGCGCGCATACCGACAAGGACGATTTCGATGACCGATTACGTGGTGAAGGACATTTCGCTGGCCGACTGGGGCCGCAAGGAAATCGACATCGCCGAGACCGAGATGCCCGGCCTGATGGCCACGCGCGACGAATACCGCGCATCGCAGCCCCTGAAGGGGGCGCGCATCGCCGGCTCGCTGCACATGACCATCCAGACCGCCGTGCTGATCGAGACGCTGAAGGATCTCGGCGCGGATGTGCGCTGGGCGTCCTGCAACATCTATTCGACCCAGGACCACGCCGCCGCCGCCATCGCCGCCGCCGGCACGCCGGTGTTCGCCATCAAGGGCGAGAGCCTTGAGGACTACTGGGACTACACCCACCGCATCTTCGAATGGGCCGACGGCGGCACGCCGAACATGATCCTCGACGACGGCTCGGACGCCACGCTGCTGATCCACCTCGGCAAGCGCGCCGAGGACGGCGACACCGCCTTCCTCGACGGCGCGACCAACGAGGAGGAGGAAGTCCTGTTCGCCTCCATCAAGGCGCGCCTCAAGAGCAAGCCCGGCTTCTATTCGAACATCGCCAAGAACATCAAGGGCGTGACCGAGGAGACCACCACCGGCGTGCACCGTCTCTACGAGATGCAGAAGAAGGGCACGCTGCTGTTCCCCGCGATCAACGTCAACGACAGCGTCACCAAGTCGAAGTTCGACAACCTCTACGGCTGCC
>JBEBSP010000053.1:0-16280 GCA_040394255.1 Agaricicola taiwanensis
TCGATCGCGTCCCGGATGTCCTTCAGAGCCGCGCGCAGATCGGCGACAGCGGGAGGCGCATAGGCGACGGAGCCATCGCGCCGCATGGCCTTCTCCGCGCCGCTCTGGACCACACCCAGGAACCGCATCAGGCCGCGAAAGAAGGCGGCCTTCTGCCGCTCCGCGTCACTTGCGGTCTGCGCCAGGACACGGCCGCATGCGGCTTCCGCTGTCTTCAGCGCCGAGAGTGAAAGGAGCGTGGTCTTCACCCGTTCGTCGGCGCATGTCTCCATATCCGTCGTCGCGGCTTGAAGAGAAGATGCGCCAAGGGCCAGCCCGAGGAGCGGCGCCAGCAGAAGCGGAGTGCGAAGGCGCGGGAGCCACGAATGATGATCGAGCATGGATTTGCGAGTATCCACGCATTCTCTGGAAGTCACGCAGCTCTTGAACGCCTCGCGCTGCTTGCCCCTCCGCCAGCGGCGCGTCACCCACGTCTTGCTTTTCCGTCAGCCTGCGTCGGCCACGATCCTTGTCATTGCTCTTGGCGATTTTCTCTCGCGAAGGGCAGCCAGTCTGAATGATAGGTGGCCTTGGGGGATCGAAAGTTCTGAAAGACCGGGGCGAAGCCGCAGGGATCAGGGCGGATGATGCGCTGGAGTTGCCCAGAGCTTTCGACAGGATTTATATCCTGCATGGCGGCCGGTCGATGCCTGTCTGCTGGCCCGCCGTGTTGTCAACGTATTGAGCATCATTAAGCCGCGCTTCATGCGGGGTCTCACGCGGCGGATGCAGCGGCTCCTTATGGATTATCGTTGAAAATAGAGGCCTGAAATCAGGGGTGTGAAGTCCTGTGAGTTAAGCATACATATACGATATACGGCTGTTGACAGCACGCTCTTATTGGACAACAGTCTAAAAGTTCACTGTTTACAGCATGAGCAAGAATATTTTCTTGCTGAGATGTGGAGGGGTCGACATGCCCTTATGTTGAGGAGCATGCCCTTCGAACCGCCGGGAAACAGCTTGCGCTCCTGCGGCCGTGCCGCGCCCGACCACGTGAAACAATCACAAAGAAATCAGCCATCCATCCTGGAGATCATTGATGAGCAGCCATCGTCTTGCAGAACTCAATCACAAAGCCGGTGAGGCGCTTGATGGTGGTTCGGCTGCGCTGTTTGGCGGCGATAATGCCTACTCGTTCGCTCATCCGAGTCTGGCCAGGATGGGCGGTCTTGTCGAGCTGGATGGGCGCATCAGCTGGGCTCCTGAAATTCCCGGGCATTATCAGCCCATCAACAGCTACTTCATACGGGAAGACGACAGGGTTTATATTCTCGACACGGGAGTGGCGGCGCACCGCGGCATGGTCCTCGACCAGATTGCCGCCCTCATGGGCGATGCCAAGGAAATCAGCATTTTCTTCACGCGGGCGGAGTTGGACTGCTCCGGTAATTTTTCCAGCATCTACAAGCGTTTTCCGGTCACGGAAGTCATTTCGGGGGCTGTCCGGAATCCCTTTGATTCCTACGACGAGCTTTCAAAGCTCTCCAACACGGACATCAAAAGGCAAAACCTGCCGCTCTCGGGCACCGATGACATGCCGATCGGGGCGTCGACCAGGTTGCGCCTAATCCCGTCGCATATTCGTATGCTGACCACTTACTGGGCCTATGACAGTCTGTCGAAGACGCTGTTCACGTCCGACATCTTCGGGCACACGTCGATTCCATCCCGTTCCGCTCCGACCGTCATCAGCGACGCCGCTTCCGACGGCACGACGGTGGAATCCGTGGGGCGGCATCTGTTGGAGAAGTTCGGCTGGATGGCGATCGCCAACACCACCTTCATGTCCAAATGGGCCGTGGATCTGTTCAAGAAATACGATGTCGAGAACATCGCCCCAACACATGGCTGCATCATCCTCGGCAAGCAGAACGTGGAGCGCCACCTGCAATACCTGGTCGAGGCGCTGCACAGTATCGGCCTCCAGGGCAGCAAGTAACCGCGCGAAGATCAGGAAGGACACATTCGGATGTGCAAGAAAACAGCTGACTTTCCACGAGTTATCAACGACGAGTTCGCCTGGTTGGGCGCATGCCTGGAAACGGTGTTTCACGGCGCGCAGTACCATCTGCACATGGGCCTCTATCTGCTGATCGGCGAGGACCGGACCTTCCTTGTGGACACCGGGACTCCGACCTATTGGGACAAGATATCGGGGCAGGTCAAAACGCTGCTGAAAGGCCGCAAGCTCGACTACATCTTCCCGACGCACCCCGAGATTCCCCATTCCGCCTCGCTGCCGTTGTTCCTGCGGGAGTATCCCGAAGCCCAGGTGTTGTGTGACGCGCGGGATTTCCATCTCCTCTACCCGGACTTCATCGACCGCATCACCCACACGGTTCCCGGCGATACCGTGGACCTTGGAGGCGGCATGAAGGTCGAATTCCTGCCGGCCATGATCAAGGATCTGCCGAACACCCTGTGGGCATTCGAGCACAAGCACAGGATCCTGGTTGTTTCGGACGGTTTCTCGTTCCTGCATCGCGGCAACCGGCCTCTGGATGAGGACGCGGGGCACAAGGCCGGCGAATGCACCATGCTGACCTCGGAGTTCGGAGAGCCGCTGAATCCCCAGAACGCAACCTATCTGCTTCAGGCCGCACTTTACTGGACCAAGTTTGTCGACGTCGGGAAGCTGTTCGGTCCCATCGACGATATCATCAGAAAATACAACCCGCGCTACATTGCTCCGGCGCACGGAAATCTTGTCGATGACGCTCACGAAGTCGCGCCCATCATCCGCGACATGCACAAGCTGACCTATGAAAAGGCGATGAGCGACCGCCTGTCGTTGCCGACCACTTATGCTGACGCGCAGACATGATGTTTCAATCGTCGGCAATCAAAAATAATAATAAAGTATAAAAATTCAGAGAAAAGCAAAGGTTGCCACATTGAAAAAGTGTAGCATCGCAAATCTTACAAAGCATTTTGGCTCTTTCAAGGCTGTGGCTGATCTTTCGCTGGATATCGGTGAAGGTGAGTTCATCGTCATGCTTGGCCCGAGCGGCTGCGGCAAGACCACCAGCTTGAGGTTGATTGCAGGACTGGAGAAGCCGGATGGCGGCTCCATCACGATCAACGGCCAGGATATATACGACGCCCGCACGCGGACATTCGTTCCTCCCGAGTCGCGCGGGATCGGCATGATGTTCCAATCCTATGCGATCTGGCCGCATATGACGGTCTTCGAGAACGTCGCTTACCCGCTCCGCGTGCGCCGCGTCCGGCGCGCGGAGATCGCCGAGCGCGTTCGGGCCGCCTTGGGGATCGTCGGCCTCGAGAGCCAGATGGAACGTCCGGCGACCCTGCTGTCCGGGGGGCAGATGCAGCGCGTCGCGCTCGCACGCGCCATCGTGTTCGAGCCCCAACTGCTGCTGTTCGATGAGCCCCTGTCGAACCTCGATCTCAAGCTGAGGGAGCGCCTGCGGCTGGAACTGAAGGATCTGGTGAGCCGAACGGGACTGACCAGCATCTACGTGACGCACGACCAGTTGGAGGCGACCGAGCTGGCGGATCGCATCGTCGTCATGAACGGTGGTCATGTGGTGCAGATCGGCACTCCCGAGGAATTGTATCGAGCTCCCCGGACGCGGTTTGTGGCGGAATTCATATCCTCGGCCAACATTTTCAAGGCGACCGTCGATTCCGCCCGGGCCGACGGCATGCAGCGCGCCACGACAGCCGGCGGCCGCGTGATCAGGGGAGTGGCAGACGCGGAAATCGCGTCGGGCCGTGAGGTGGATGTCGTCATTCATCCGGAAGACTGCCTGCTCACGCAGGATGCGCGCGATGATGACAGCATAAGCGTCGTGATATCCGAGGCCCGCTACCAGGGTACGGCGACGCGCTATACGGTGGACTGGGGAGGCGCGCCCTTCGAGGTCGCCATGCAGGGAACCAAGAGCCATTTCGCCAAGGGCGGTTCCGCTTTCCTGTGCATTCCCAAGTCTCGCGCCAGATACATTCCGGTGGAGGCGTCGGCATGACCGCCACCGATATCGCAGGCTCGCCACGGGAGGGCTGGCGGCCCACGGGGCGAACCATCGCGCAGTGGGTGTTCTTCCCCCTGTTCTTCCTGACCCTCCTGACGCTTATCCTGCTCCCGGTCCTTATCCTGGTCCTTGGCTCGTTTCTTTCCGAGCCGCCCCGGGCGCTGCAGATTGATCTCGGCGGCCTGACGTTGAACAACTATCGGGAGGTTATCGCCGATCCCGAATTCCTGCTCATGCTCGCCAATACGGTAAAAGCGGCCGTCATGGGCACCCTCGGCGCGGTTTTCGTCGGCATCGTCCTCGCCTGGATGGTCTCCCGCACCAACGTTCCTGGTCGCAAATTCATCGAATACTCCGCCGTTCTGCCCATGATGATGCCGCCTCTCGTCGGCGCATTCGCATGGGACATCCTGGGTTCACCGCAGAGCGGCATCCTCAACATTCTCTATCGCTCCACCGGCCTTGAGGGGGGCATCAACCTCTACAGCATGGCGGGCATCTGCTTCGTCTTCATCATCTATTATTCGCCCTACGTCTTCCTCTTCACCACCGCCGCGCTCAAGAACGCGGACGCAAGTCTTGAAGAGGCCGCCGCCATGTGTGGCGCGGGGCGCCTGCGTGTCGTCCTCCAGATCACTCTGCCCCTCGTTCTTCCGGCGATCCTGTCGGCGGCGCTGATGGTCCTCGTCCTGTTGATCGAAATCTTCGCCATCCCTGCCGTTCTGGCGGAAACGGCCCATATCAAGTTCATCTCCGTTCAGATTTGGAAAATGATCGGTTTTGCGCCTCCCAAGGTCAACCAGGCCTCGGCGCTGGGCGTCATGCTCATCACGATCACGATCGTTCTCGTGATGGTTCAGCACAAGCTGACCAGCAAGCAGAGCTTCGTGACGGTCTCGGGCAAGGGATCGCGCCCACGGGTGATGGAGTTCGGTGGCATCCGGTGGCTGTTCTCCGGCATCGCCTTCACCTACCTCATGATCGCGGTGATCCTGCCCTATTTCGCGCTTCTCTTCATCTCGACAAAGGGCAGCCTGTTCTTCTCCACCGCGAGCCAGATGCTCGACACGTCGGACCTGACGCTGGACTACTTCAGGGAGGCGATGAGGGATCCCATCATCACCCATTCCCTCATCAACACCCTGCTCGTCTGCGCCGGCACGGTGGTCATCGGCGTCGTCCTCTACTTCGCCATTGCCTATGTCGTGCACAAGACGGCGCTCAGGGGCCGACGCCTCATTGACATCATATCGGTCATCCCGATCGCCGTGCCCGGACTGATCATCGGTCTCGGTTATCTATGGTCATGGATCAGCATTCCCATCGGTCTCTATGGAACGCTGATGATTATCATCCTCGCCTATGTCTCACAGTTCACGCCGCAGGGATCGCGAGCGATCGGCGGATCTCTGATCCAGATTCACAAGGAACTGGAGGAAAGTTCGCGCATGTGTGGCGGCGGCTTCTTCTACACCATGCGCCGGGTCGTCATTCCTCTGTGCATGCCGGGCATCTTTGCGGCCATGGTCTTGCTGCTCGTGCTGTCGTTCCGCGAACTGGCCACGGCATTGTTCCTCTATACCGCCAAGACACAGGTGTTCTCGCTCGTCATGCTCGACATGTGGCTGCGTGGCTCGACGAACTACGTGGCGGTTCTCGCCATTTTCCAGGTCAGCGTTCTGCTGGTGATCTACATCGCAGGCAGCATCCTGAGGCAGCGGAGCGATCGAAGTGCCTGACAATCTCCACATAACCAGAGGCATAGGAGAGTAATATGAAATTGAGATCATGGATTGGATTGGGCCTTAGCGCCGCACTTCTTGCGACCTCATCACAGGTGGTGCTCGCACAGAACGCCGATGCCCTGAACGTGGAAGGCGAGCAGATCGGAACGCCCGAACTTCTGGCGGCTGCTTGCAAGGAGGGCCAGGTCGTCTATTACACCGGTCAGTCGGATGCCGACGAGCGGGCCATCGTGAAGACCTTCGAGGCGCGCTTCCCTTGCGTCAAAGTTTCGGTCGTCTCGGCGGCCACCGGCCGCCTCTACGAGCGCGTCCAGACCGAAGCACAGGCCAACCAGCGCTATGTCGATGTCCTGATGTTCTCCGACGAGGTCCTGGCCGCCAAGCTGATCGAGGCGGGCTTTGTCGAAGACTGGATGCCGCCGTCGGACGCCGCCTATGGCGACACCTACAAGGTCAAGGGCAAGTGGTATGCCGGCTCCGGCCAGGTGATGTATCCCGTCTATAACAAGAACCTGGTGCAGGGCGACGACATCCCGAAGGGTTGGAAAGACCTTGCCAATCCGAAGTTCAAGGGCAAGTTCGGCTTCTTCCCGATCTCGGTGGGCGGCACATCCTGGATGACCTATGCCTTCCTGATCGATCGCTTCGGCGAGGACTTCCTCAAGGAGCTGAAGGCACAGCAGCCCAAAATGTTCACGACCTACAATACGGTCATGCTCAATCTGGCGCGCGGTGAATCCGAGATCGGTGTCTCGTCTTCGGTCAACGAATATGTCGTCCGCGTTAAGCAGAACGCTCCCGTTGTCCCGGTTCATCCCGAGGAAGGCGTACCCTTCATCAAGATGGTCATGATGCAGATGAAGGGCGCGAAGAACCCCAACGCCGGAGAGCTCTTCGGTAACTGGTATCTTTCCAAGGAAGGCCAGACCTCTGTGGTCAATGTGCGCGGCGCGACATCCGCACGCCTCGATGTCGATGCGGCCCCGGGCAATCCGCCGCTCGCCGACCTCAAGCCTTGGGCTCTGAGCAACAAGGAGATGGTCGAGCAGTACGAAGCGCTGATCAAGAAGGTCGAAGCCATCATCATTTGACGGCCCTGCCGTCCCATGAGAACGCGGCGGGCCACAGGCCCGCCTCGCAGTATTCGGCCGATCCCTCTATGCGGCTCACGGAGCATTCGCGATGAGTACGGCGATCCCTTCGCATCCAGCCGTGGATGCCTGCACGCCGGGCGAGCTGGCTCCCTCCGTGCGTCGCCGTGCCATGATGACGCTCATGGGCGGCCTTGCCATGTCCACGCTGGATACGGCCGCGGTCAGTACAGGTCTGCCCCACCTCGCCCGATACTTCAGCGCCGACCCGGAGACGATCATCTTCGTGATGAGCGCCTATCAGGCGGCCATGGTGGCCACCCTTGTGCCGCTTTCCGCGCTGGGGGACAAAATCGGGCATCGTCCGATCTATCTTACCGGCCTTGCCGTTTTCGTCGCGGGGCTCGTGCTCAGCAGCCTCGCCTGGTCGCCGGCCTCGCTGATCGTCGCACGCGCGCTGCAGGGGCTGGGAGCCGCGGGCATCATGAGCGTCAGCGTGGCGCTGGTACGCACGGTTTATCCCCCACGCCTGCTCGGCCGTGGCATGGGGATCAACGCCCTCGTGGTATCCTCCTTCCTTTGCCTTGGACCTATCCTTGCCTCACTGCTGCTGGAGATCGCCAGTTGGCGATGGCTGTTTCTGATCAATCTGCCGTTCGGTGCGCTGGTGATCGCCGCCGCTGGCCGCACTCTTCCTCCCCCGGTTGCCAATGCCCATAGATTTGATGTCGTTTCGGCGATGATCTGCACCCTGGCCTTCACGCTGGTGGCGCTTGTCGTCGGCCGTGCGGTTGCGCACTGGCAAGCCATCGCCGGTATGTTCGTGGCGGCGGCTGTTCTCATCGCATTCCTGATCCGGCGGGACGCGCATAACCCCGCCCCCCTGCTGGCGGTCGACCTTCTCAAGCGGCCGATCTTCAGGCTGTCCGCCATCACCGCCACGCTGACCTTCGCGGCGCATGGCATCGGCCTCATCGTGCTTCCGTTCCTGATCACCCGCTCCCACGGGTTTGGGGCTTATGAGATCGGCTTTCTCATCGCGCTATGGCCAGCCTTCATGGCGCTTTCGGCTCCCCTCGCAGGCCCGCTTTCCGATCGGCTGTCTCCCGCTCTTCTGGGAAGCATGGGATTGTCTGTGCTCGCCTTGGGTATGGTTTGCCTTGCCATCGTCCCGCATGATGCCACCGTCCTGGACCTTGCCTGGCGGATCGCGCTGTGCGGCATCGGGTTCGGTTTCTTCCAGTCGCCCAACCTGCGTGCGCTGATGCACAACACCCCTCCGCTCCGGAGCGGAGCGGCCAGCGGTGTCGTCGCCATAACGCGGCTGGTGGGTCAGCTCGGCGGGGCGGGCATTTCAACCGCCAGCTTCGCCATCAGTACCGAAGGCGCGGCTATTGCTCTGTGGGTTGGCGCCCTGCTTTCGCTGCTGGGCTTTTTTTTCAGCACGTTGCGGCTCTTTGTAAAGGATGTCTGAAACACGGTCCGTACGGATCAGATCTCGCACTTGACGCCCGCAAGCCCGATCCTGCCGATCTCCGGGTTGTCGGCGTGGATAACGAGCCAGTCTACCCATGTCTTATGGAGCCGTCCCGTACAGACGATTGGGGGGCAAAATTTCAGAACATAAGAAAATAAGCGTATTGACTGCCGTATACTATTGGGATTGTTCAGCGGTTTTTCGAGATTTCATTCCGCTTGCGCAAGCCTGCCTGCCTTATACAGAGGCGGGTTGCATCCTTGGATCGAGGCGAATTTCCGGATGTATGTCGGGGTTTAAAAAATCAGGATTCGCAGAGAGTTAGAGCTTTAAGATGATATTCACCATCTTCATTTATTAAACTAAAGCCGTGTGGAAAGCCGCAATAGCGGAGAGCCTACCCCTACACATGAATGAAGGGGCGGCGCGGGAAAATTGGTTCGATATTTGAGAAAGCAGTGGTCAGGCGTGGAACAATGAGAAAGAAAGCTCATATCCATGTGACCGATTGGCTGCGCTGCTTCGCCGCGATGATGCTGCTATGCGGTCTGGCAGGTATTGCGACCGCTCAGCAGGCGATAGAGCGAAATATTCCTGAACCTGCCGCACCTTCAGGCGAGAATCTTTCGGTAAAACCATCCGCTACACAGGAGCGGGATGACACGCCGCTTGGCGTTAACGTTACCGGCATCCGTCTCTTGGGGCCAAAGGATGATGTTGTCGAGAATGCCCCGGGAGGCATTTCAATTGGAACAGTCGACGATGTTCCGGAGGAAATACTCCGGAAGGAATTGGCCGCCTTCCTGGAGCGTCCTCTCAGCCGCGCGTTGATCGGTGAAATACAAGCCGTGATTGTCAAGGCATACAGGGCTGTTGGATATCCCTTCGTCTCGGTCACTGTCCCACCTCAGGAAATAACCGGCGGCGCACTGCAACTGCGCATTGTCGAGTTTCGTCTCGGGGACGTGAAAATTCTGGGCGAGGGCAGCGATGGAGCCCAGCCACTGCGCGGCAAGGTGCGCGTGCTGCCAGGCAGCCGGATAGACGAGCAACAACTCAGTGAAGATCTGGACTGGTTGAACCGAACGCCCTATCGCCGTGTGCAAGGTGAGTTTTCCCCTGGTGTTGAGGATGCGACCAGCATCCTCGGGCTGCGCGTCACGACAGCAAAACCTTGGCAGCTCACCGCCGGTTGGTCCAACACAGGAACCGCGGACTCCGGGCGCGATCGTGGCTTTGTTGGTGGCGGAGTCTGGCTGGGGTGGCTTAACGATACGACCATCACATATCAGCTGACGGCCAATGAGGATGTCTGGCGCAAACCGGAGCGCATTCAGCTCGCAACAGGCGATCGGCCCCGGTATCTCAGCCATGCCGGTCGGATCATTGTGCCGACATTGCCCCGGCAGGCATTGGAAATTTCGCCGAATTTTGTATCCATGCACCAGGAGCCGGATGACTTCATCGCCTTTGACAACCAAGTCTTTGAACTTCCGATTATCTACCGTTCAGCGCTCTCGAATGTCGTATCAGGACTGTATTTCGGCGACATTTATGGAGGTGTCGAATTCAAGGCGCTGTATCGGACAACAACTTTCACGGGGATAGAGGTCGGCCGGGGCAAGGCCGAACTCATGAACCTGATCTTCGGGTGGTCCCACACTCTCAAAGACGGTTACGGAAGAACGTCGTTTGATCTTCGATTCAAGGTTAATCCGGGTGGGGGCCTGGACAAGAACGACGATGCGACATGGAACCTCTACACCGGCGGCCGCGTCGATGACATCAACTACGCCTATGCCGCATTCGATATCGGGCGGTTGACGTCGCTGCCGCGCGGTTTCTCCTGGATCAGCCAATTGTCAGCTGTCGCTGCGGGGCAGACGCTGCCCGATACCGAGCGCATCTCGCTGGGCGGATTTTACGCAACACGAGGCTACGGCATCGACGAGGGGACGGTCGACACGGGATTCATCTGGCGCAATGAACTGCGCGCTCCACCGAAAGCGCCCCTTTCAGGCCTCAACATCGGTCTGAGGGATGCCTTGTCGCCATACGTGTTCGCAGACTTCGCCTACGGGCGGGACCTCGCGATGGGCAAAAGCCTTACCCTGCTCAGCACGGGCGTAGGGCTGGACTACAACCTGACCGGCCACATCAGCACGAACATGTCCCTCGGCTACGTCCTGCGCGATGCCGACAAAAGCCGTGTGGGAGACTGGAACCTGCAGGCCCGGGTATCCCTGACCTTTTGATGTCAGGCCGCAAGATCGGCGACAACCGCATCCAGCACCGGGAAACCGGATGGCGTAACGCGCAGGCGATCTGATCCCAACAGCTCGATCAGGCCGTCCTCGGCCAGTGAGCGGATGCGCGCGGGATCCAGATCGACACCAGACAGGGCACGAAACCGCGCGAGATCAACCCCTTCCGAGAGCCTTAGGCCCATGACGAGATACTCGTCCGCAATCTCGGTTTCATCGAGGCGCTCATCCGTCACCAGTCCGTGGCCGAACTGCGTGACACGGCTGTGCCAAAGTTCCGGGGATCGTTCTGTTGTCAACGCGCGCCGCGTCGCGGCTCCGATGCGGCCGTGCGCGCCCGGACCGATCCCGGCCCATTCTCCTGACCGCCAATAGACGAGGTTGTGGCGGCTTTCCGCGCCGGGACGGGCATGGTTGGAGATTTCATAGGCAGGCAGGCCCGAGGTGGATGTCAGATCCTGTGTGACATCCCATAGCGCACGGCCGGTATCTTCGTCCGGCACCTGCAGCTTTCCGGCTTTGTATAGGGCCGCGAAGGGAGTGCCTTCCTCGATCGTAAGTTGATAAAGTGACAGATGTTCCGTGCCCCGCGCCAAGGCTGAAGCCAGTTCCGTGCGCCAGTTCTCAGGTGTCTGGCCGGGTCGGGCATAGATCAGATCGAAGGAAACACGCGGGAAGATATCCTGTGCGATATCAAGCGCCGCCATGGCTTCCGCGCCGGTGTGCAGGCGTCCCAGGGCTTTCAGTTGGTCATCATACAGCGATTGGATGCCGAGCGAGACGCGGTTGACGCCGGCGGCATGGTATCCCTTGAAACGATCGGCTTCCACGCTGGTGGGATTGGCTTCGAGCGTGATTTCAACATCTGGCGCCATGCCCCAGTTCCGGGCTATGGCCTCCAGGATGACAGCGGTGGTCCGTGGTTCCATGAGCGAGGGCGTACCGCCGCCGAAGAAGATCGAACCGACACGGCGATCCGGCGCGAGGCGCGCCATATGGCCGATTTCAGCGACATAGGCCTTGGCATAGTCGGCCTGATCCACGCCACCATGCCTGACGTGGCTGTTGAAGTCGCAATAAGGGCATTTTGCGGCGCAGAACGGCCAATGCACATAGACGCCGAAGCCAGCCTCGGCTGTCATGGCAGCCTCGGCTTGCCAAGGCAGCGGGCGGCCAGAGCCGCGAATGCCCGCGCACGATGCGATAATCCTGTGCCGATGCCGTTTTCCCAGGATATGCCGTGTTTTTCCTTCGCATCCATTTCGCCGAAGGTGCTCGTGCATCCATCCGGCTGGAAAACAGGGTCGTAGCCAAAGCCCTGGGTGCCACGCGGGGGCCATACGATATGACCTTCCACGGAGCCTTCGATCTGTTCCACATGGCCCTCCGGCCAGGCAAGGCACAGTGCGGCGACGAAGGCGGCACGCCGCTGACCAGGTTCATTGGCTCCGCGACTGTCGAGGTCGGCCGCCACGCGCGCCATGGCTGCGGCGAAGTTCTTTTCAGGCCCGCCCCAACGCGCCGAGAAGATGCCGGGGGCACCCCAGAGCGCCTGGACCGAAATCCCGCTGTCGTCCGCTAAAGCCGGAAGTCCGGACGCCTGCGCGGCGGCTTCGGCCTTGATGCGGGCGTTTTCGGCGAAGGTGGTGCCGGTCTCCTCCGGCTCGGGCAGGCCAAGGTCGCCAGCTGACACCGCCTCGATGCCGAAGGGTGCGAGAAGCTCGCGAATTTCCCTGAGCTTGCCGGCGTTGTGCGTGGCGATCACCAGCTTCGGTTCGGTCAGGCGACGGCTCACGCGATCGCCGCCTTCTGGAGGTCGATCAGCGCCGAGGTGCCCTTGCGGGCGAGGCCCAGCATGTGAATGAGCTGTTCCTCCGAAAACGGGGCTGCCTCGGCGGTCCCCTGGACCTCGATCAGCCCACCGGCGCCAGTGATGACGAAGTTGACGTCGGATTCCGCCTCGCTGTCCTCGGCGTAATCGAGGTCGAGCACCGGCGTTCCCTGGTACATGCCGCAGGAGACGGCGGCGATGTGGTCGCTCAAGGGTTTGCCGGAGGCGATGCTCCGGGCCAGCATCCAGTCGATGCAGTCGTGCAGGGCCACCCAGGCTCCGGTGATGGCGGCGGTGCGGGTGCCGCCGTCGGCCTGGAGCACGTCGCAGTCGATGGTGATCTGGCGCTCGCCCAGCCCCCTCAGGTTGACCACCGAGCGCATGGCGCGGCCGATCAGCCGCTGGATTTCCTGTGTTCTGCCCGACGGCTTGCCGGCGGTGGATTCACGGCGCGAACGGGTCAGCGTGGCGCGGGGAAGCATTGAATATTCAGCGGTTACCCAGCCCTTGCCGGTGCCGCGCAGCCAGGCCGGCGGGCGGTCCTCGACGCTGGCGGTGACGAGCACATGGGTCTCGCCGAACTTCACCAGGCACGAGCCTTCGGCATAGCGGGCGACGCCGCGCTCCAGGGACACGGAACGCATCTCGTCGGGGGCGCGGTTGGAAGGACGGGTCATGGCTACCTCTTTCACTGGGAACCTTCTTGCCGGTTTCAGCCGTCCGCGACAAGAGGCGGTGGAGCCGCACCGGGCCGCCGCTTCAGCCGCACGGACCGCATCATCGGCCTCGCCACGCATCTTGCGGGCACGCGCCGCGAGGCCGATGATGGGCCGCGAAGCAGAAGGAAACCAATCACGGTGTCGATCGAACGCATGCCCATGGGTGCCTCCGGAGCCGGCCTGCCCGCGCTCGACACCCGTTCCCGCGAGATTTTCCGGCAGATCGTCGAGACCTACCTGACCACCGGCGAGCCGGCGGGCTCGCGCAACCTGTCGCGTCTCCTGCCCATGACGCTGTCGCCGGCCTCGGTGCGCAACGTGATGTCGGACCTGGAGGCGCTGGGGCTGATCTACGCCCCCCACACCAGCGCCGGCCGCCTGCCCACGGAGACCGGCCTGCGCTTCTTCGTCGACGCCATGCTGGAGATCGGCGACCTCAACCAGTCCGACCGCCAGTCCATCGAGGCCCAGGTCAGGGCCGCCTCCGGCGCGCGCTCCATGGAGCAGGTGCTGACCGAGGCCACGACCATGCTGTCGGGCCTGTCGCGCGGCGCGGGCGTGGTGGTCACCACCAAGCAGGACCTGCGCGTCAAGCACATCGAATTCGTGCCGCTGGAGCCGACCCGCGCCCTGGTGGTGCTGGTGAGCGAGGACGGCGGCGTCGAGAACCGCGCCCTGACCCTGCCCCCCGGTCTTCCTCCCTCGGTGCTGGTGGAGGCCTCCAACTTCCTCAACGCCCGCATGCGCGGCCGCACCCTGGCCGAGACCCGCACCGAACTGGAGGCCGCCCGCGCCGCGGGCCAGGCCGAGGTCGACGCCCTGACGGCCAAGGTGGTTGACGCCGGCCTCGCCAGCTGGGGCGAGGGCGGGGACGATCATCGCCAGCTGATCGTGCGCGGCCAGGCCAACCTCCTGGAGGACCTGAAGGCGCTGGAGGACCTGGAGCGCGTGCGCCTGCTGCTGGACGACCTGGAGGCCAAGAAGGAGGTCATCGATCTGCTTGGCCGCGCCGAGACGGCGGATGGGGTGCGGATTTTCATCGGTTCGGAGAACAAGCTGTTCTCGCTGTCGGGTTCGTCCATGATCGCCGCCCCCTTCCGCGACGGCGAGCAGAAGATCGTCGGCGTGCTGGGCGTCATCGGCCCGACCCGGCTCAACTACGCCCGCATCGTCCCCATGGTGGATTACACCGCGCGGGTGGTGGGGCGGCTGCTGGGAACGGGATAATAGGAAAAATTACCTTGCAACGTAACGCTGGTTGGGGTATGGTCGGGTAGATTGGGACCGGTGGGCGCAGGCCCTGTTTCCACCCTGTGCACCTGCTTTTGCCCCTTTCGGAGCCAGCCCGTTCGTCCCCGTTCCCCGCGATGGGGGCTTGGCTTGCGGGGGTCAAGAGACGCCGCCGGGATCTGGAAGCCAGGAAGGCGAGCCCGTCTGGCTTTCCGTTCGCTTATGAGGCGCATTCGCGCTACACGCGCTTGGTATAGCCGATCCCCTCAGGGAATTCGCCCTTGTCGCGCAGGTTTTCGAAACGCTTGCCCCATTCGCCTGGGAGAGAGGCGACGTCCCTTACTTTCGGCTTGCTCTTGGACGACGTGTTTGTGTGCTTGTCGTCGCCTGTATTCACGAAATTCCTGACGAGGTCATAGGCTTCCGGCGTCTCTCGCTCGCTGAAGAGGGTAAAGCCGTCCTCATCGGCGAAACTCACCATGATGAAGCCTCGATCCATGAAGTCCGTGATCACGAACGAAACATTGCCCGCTGTCAGGCGTCCGTTGCCTGAAGGGAAAGTGTCGTCCGTCCAGAGCTTGCCCTCCTGGCTCTCGAAGAAGTCCAGATAGGCATCGTGGTTTTCGGCGTCGACCAGGCGATTGAACGTATCCTTGCCGACGGTGTGCTCCAAGACGAGCATCTTGTGGTCTATCTTGTCACGTTTTTCGTTTTCGTAAACGGTCACGATATACGCGCCCTGTCCGAGTTTATTGCCCACTCTCTGGACGTCGAAATGGGCAGAAGGTGGCGGGGACCAGCCGTGTTCGGCAAGTCTCAAGCCGTCGTGTTCGGCAAGGAAGTCCCTGGCCCGGGTGAACAACTGGCGCTGCTTCTCGATGTGCGCGAACGCTTCGTCCCCCGCGTCCTTGTAGACGATGCCTTTCCGGGCGACTCCGGCATTGTCCGTATATTCGAAGGCGATGCCGTCGGCGCCGCCTCGTTTGGCTTCTCCAGGATCGCTGAAGTTCGTGAACTGGTGAAATTCCGGAAGTTGATCCTTGTCGGAATCGGTGAACAGCCTATAGCCTTCGCTGCCGCTGTTTTTCCCATGGAATATCTTCTTGTCGAGCGCCTTCTGGGCGATGTCATACGCCTCGGGGCTGAGGCTCGCGTCGACCAGGATCATCTTTCGCTTCTGCCCGTCGTCGTTGTCGGAGAATTCGACGGCATAGATCTTTTCGCCGGGCTTGGCGAAAGCCGGGACGGTTATGCTCGTCCCGTTCCGGAGGAGGTTTTCCATGGACGGCATCTGATCGGGGGATGTCACGACCCCGCCCGTCTCCGCCCTGCTTTTTTCAAAGAAATCTCTGACCGAATCCACTCTGGCGAACGCGTCAGGAGAGGTCGACTTGAAGATGATGCGTTTGGCTTCGTTTCCATCGTCATCGCGATAGGTGAAGCGAATGATACCATTGGTTACCCTCGTGAAGCTCATATAGCTCCCGGCGGGGGGAAGCGCGTCGCCATCCTCGAACGGCTCGAAGCCATCCTTCTGGGCCTGCTCCAGGAAGAATGCATCCGCCCAGCCGCCGCTGTCCGGGGGTGGCACTTCGCTGGTATGATTAGGTCTGGCTCCGGCGCCCACAGGTGCAATCATGAATTTCCCCAACTGCAACTAATTTAATTGACAATATGTATTGTATATATGCCATGGCATATAGCTTGTGAGCGATCACAAGTAAACTATATTTAAGTATATGCGGGATGTATCGATTCCTTCGGGCATCAGCCACCTTCGCCGCTGTGCCAGAGAGCTTCCAGCCCCTTTCGGAAGTCGGGATAGCGGAGCGTCACGCCCAGCCGCTCCTTGATGCCCCGGTTGGCGACGCGCTTGTTCTCGTCCC
>JBEBSP010000054.1:0-16254 GCA_040394255.1 Agaricicola taiwanensis
GCGCGTTGACCACCGAGACGCCGACGCCGTGCAGGCCGCCGGAGACCTTGTAGGAGTTCTGGTCGAACTTACCGCCGGCGTGCAGCTGGGTCATGATGACCTCGGCCGCCGAGATGCCTTCCTCGGCGTGGATGTCGGTCGGGATGCCGCGGCCGTCGTCGGTGACGGTCACCGAGCCCTCGGCGTTGAGGGTCACCGTGACGCGGGTGGCGTGGCCGGCGAGCGCCTCGTCGATGGCGTTGTCGACCACCTCGTAGACCATGTGGTGCAGGCCGGAGCCGTCGTCGGTGTCGCCGATGTACATGCCGGGGCGTTTGCGGACGGCATCCAGGCCCTTGAGAACCTTGATGGAATCGGCGCCGTAGTCGGCATCAGCGGAGATCGGGTCGGTCATGGGGCAACACCTTTGCGGCCCGCGAAAAGGAAGCGGGCGATTCGTGATGTGCACCTTAGCCGCAAATGGCGGCGATTTCAGGCCGAAAAGAGCCTTTCCGCGATGCTTTTCAAGAGCTTTGCGTGGGGGCGGCCGGCATCATGCCGGTTCCTCATGCCCAGACTCGAACTGCGCGACCGCGGCGAGGAAGACATCGCCGTATTTCGTCAGCTTGGCCGCGCCGACGCCCTGCACCAGCCGCATGTCCGCCAGGGTGCGCGGCCGCAGCTGCGCCATGTCGATCAGCGTCCGGTCCGGGAAGACCACATAGGCCGCGACGCCCTCCTCGCGGGCGAGGGTCAGCCGCAGCGCCCGCAGGTGCTCGAACAGCGCGGCCGAGGTCTCGTCGAGCCCGTCGGTGCGCGCGCTGCGTTCGGCCCGGCGCGGGCGCGCGGGGGCGTCCGGCACCGCCCTCAGCGCGATGGTCTCGCGGCCGAACAGCACGTCCTCGCCGCGCCCGGTCAGGCGGAAGCCGCCGTGCTCCTCGCTGGCCTCGGCCAGCACCCCGGCGGCGAACAGCTGGCGGATGACGGTCATCCAGGACCGGCGGTTCCTGTCGCGGCCGACGCCGAAGGTCTTGAGGCTGTCATGGCCGTGGCGGCGGACCGCGTCGGTCGGCTCGCCCAGCAGCACATCGGCCAGATGCCCCGCGCCGAAGCGCTCGCCGGTGCGGGCCACCGCCGACAGGATCTTGCGCGCGGCAAGCGTCGCGTCCTCCAGCACGGCGTGGCCGTTGCACAGGTCGCAGCCCCCGCAAGGGCCGCTGTCCTCGCCGAAATAGGCCAGGAGCGCCTGCCTCCGGCAGGTGGCGGCCTCGCACAGGTCGATCATGGCGGTGAGCCGCCTGTGCTCGACGCGGCGGCGGTCGTCGCCGATCGCCTTCTCGTCGATCTGGCGGCGGCGCAGGGCCATGTCGTCGAGGCCATAAAGCGTCAGCGTTTCCGCCGGCAGGCCGTCGCGGCCGGCGCGGCCGATCTCCTGATAGTAGCTCTCGATGCCGCCGGGCATGTCGGCGTGGACGACGAAGCGCACGTCCGGCTTGTTGACGCCCATGCCGAAGGCCACCGTGGCGGCGACCACCACGCCGTCCTCCTGCAGGAAGACGTCCTGGTTGCGGGCGCGGGTCTGCTGGTCGAGCCCCGCGTGATAGGCCAGCGCGTGATGGCCCTTGCCCGAGAGCCATTCGGCCAGCCGCTCGGTCTTGTCGCGGGACGAGGCGTAGATGATGCCTGACGAGCCCTTGTGGCGCCGGATGAGGTCCTCGATCTGCTGGCGCGGGCGGTCTTTCGCCGCGAAGCGCAGGTCGAGGTTGGGCCGGTCGAAGCTGTGCAGCACGACGCGTGGCGCTTCCGGGAACAGCGCGGCGGCGATGTCCTTGCGGGTGGCGGCGTCCGCCGTGGCGGTCAGCGCGATGGTCTGGACGCCGCCGAACAGGGCGCGCACATCGGCCAGCTGGCGGTATTCCGGGCGGAAGTCGTGGCCCCATTGCGAGACGCAGTGGGCCTCGTCGATGGCCAGCCGCCGCACGCCCACGCGGGCGAGGCGCTGGGTCAGCGTGCTGCCCGCCAGCCGCTCCGGCGAGACGAACAGGAGGCGCAGCTCGCCGGTCTCGATCCGGCGCAGGGCGGCGCGCGCCTCGGTCTCGTCGTTGGTGGAATTGAGCGTCGCGGCTTCGATGCCGAGCGCGGTCATCTGCTGGACCTGGTCGCGCATCAGCGCGATCAGCGGCGAGACCACCACCGTCAGGCCGCCGTCGACCACGGCGGGCAACTGGTAGCACATGGACTTGCCGCTGCCGGTGGGCATCACCGCCAGCACGTCCTCGCCGCTCATGACGGCGGCGATCACCTCGCTCTGGCCGGAGCGAAAATCGTCGTAGCCGAAGACCGACTTGAGCGCCGCGCGCGCCCGCTGCATATCCTTTTCCATGTCAGCGCACCCGTTCCGCCCGGCCGGGGCCGACGGCGAAGAGCGCCGCGCCGCCGGTCAGACTGTCGAACAGCGCCGGATCGGCGCCCGTCATCCAGGCCTGCGCGCCCAGTTCCTCCAGCACCCGGTAGAGCGCGGCGCGGCGCTCGGGGTCGAGATGGGCCGCCACCTCGTCCAAGAGGATCAGCGGCGTCACGCCCGACAGCCGCGCCACCAGCCGGGCATGGGCCAGCACCAGCCCCAGGAGCAGCGCCTTCTGCTCGCCGGTGGAGGACAGTGCCGCCGGCATGGCCTTGGGGCCGTGGCGCACGAGGAGGTCTGAGGTCTGCGGGCCTTCCGTCGCCCGGCCCGCCGCGCGGTCGCGGTGGCGGGAGGCAGCGAGCCTGCGGGCGAAACGGTCTTCCACGTCGGCGGCGGAAGCCGTCAGCACTTCGGCTTCCAGCATGCCCTCCAGCGCCACATCGGCCCAGGGAAAGGCGGAGGCCTCGTCGCGGGTCTCGCGAATCAGGGCGGCGAGCCGGGCGCAGGTCTCGGCGCGGGCGGCGGCCACCGCGACGGCGAGTTCGGCGGCCTCGCGCTCGGCGGCGTCGAGCCAGCGCGTGTCCCAGCGCTCGTCCTCCAGGAGGCGGTTGCGGCCCCGGAGCGCGCGTTCGTAGGCGGCGACGCGGGGGCCGTGCTCCGGGTCGACCGCCAGCACGAGGCGGTCGAGGAAGCGCCGCCGGTCGCCGGGGCTGCCGGTGAAGAGACCGTCCATGGCGGGGGTGAGCCAGACGATCCTCAGATGGTCCGCGAAAGCGCCCGGGCCGGACACGGCGGCGCCGTCGATCCTGTTTTTGCGGCGCTGGCCCTCGTCACCCGCACCGAGGGGGTCGACGCCGGTCCCGAGGCTGACGGTGCCCAGCACGCCTTCAGCTTCCGCCGCCGCGCCCCAGGAACCGTCGCCGGGCGCGCGGGCGAGATCGGCGGGGGCCGCGCGCCGCAGGCCACGGCCCGGCGTGAACAGCGACACCGCTTCGAGGATGTTGGTCTTGCCGGCGCCGTTGGCGCCGGCCAGCGCCACGCTCGCGCCCCCGGTCTCGACGTCGAGGGAGGGATGGTTGCGGAAACCGGTCAGGCGCAGGCGGGTGAGTGCGGCCCTTGAGGAAGATGGCGTATCCGTCACACCCGCATCGGCATCAGGACGTAAAGCGCGGATGTCCCGTCGTTCTCGTGCAGCAGGGTGGGCGAGCCGGGATCGGCGAGCTTCAGCACCGCCGTGTCGCCGTCGATCTGGTCCAGGATGTCGAGCAGGTAGCGCGAGTTGAAGCCGATCTCGATGGGGTCGGCGGCGTAGCCCACCTCGACCTCCTCGGTGGCCGTGCCGCTGTCGGGATTGGTGACGGTCAGCACCAGACGGCCGTCGGAGAGGCTGAGCTTCACGGCGCGGCCGCGCTCGGACGAGATGGTCGAGACGCGGTCGACCGCGCTGTTGAACGCCGCCTTGTCGACCACCAGCTCCTTGTCGTTGCCGACCGGGATGACGCGGCCATAATCCGGGAAGGTGCCGTCGATCAGCTTGGAGGTCAGGATCACCGAACCGATGGTGAAGCGCGCCTTCACCGGCGACAGCTCCACCGTCACGGTGCCGTCGGGGTCTTCCAGCAGGCGCTGCACCTCGGCCACGGTCTTGCGCGGCACGATCACGCCCGGCATCTCGGATGCGCCGGAGGGCGCCGGGATCTCGACCCGCGCCAGGCGGTGCCCGTCGGTCGCCACCGCGCGCAGCATGCGGATGCCCTCGACGTCGACGGCGTGCAGGTAGATGCCGTTGAGATAGTAGCGCGTCTCCTCGGTGGAGATGGCGAACTGGGTCTTGTCGATCAGGCGCTTCAACTCGGAGGCGGCCAGATCGAAGCGGATCGGCAGCTCGCCCGCCGTCAGGTCCGGGAAATCGGCCTCGGGCAGGGTCTGGAGCGTGAAGCGCGAGCGGCCGGCGCGCAGCGCCAGGGTCGTTCCGGTCTGCTCCAGCGTGATCTGCGACCCGTCGGGAAGCTTGCGCACGATGTCGTAGAAGGTGTGCGCCGGCACCGTGGTGGCGCCGGATGCGCCGATGTCGGCGGCGAGTTGCTCGACGACCTCCAGATCGAGGTCGGTGGCCTGCAGCTTCAGCGCGCCCTGGTCGGCGCGCAGCAGGACGTTGGACAGGATCGGAATGGTCGTGCGCCGTTCGACGACCCGATGAACGTGACCGAGGGCCTTGAGAAGCGCCGAGCGCTCGAGCGTCACCCGCATGATGAATCCTTGAGGCGGAAGGACTTGAAAGCGCGCGGCCACGAGGGTCGCGCGCAGGGAGCGGGAGATTGGCGTCTTACCCGCGAAATCGCAAGTCCTTAACCACAGGCTTCTTCGCTCACTCCTCGAGCAGGCGCTTCAAGAGCTCGATTTCCTCGGCCAGAGCCGTGTCCTTGGCCAGAAGCCCATCGATCTTGCGGACGGCGTGGAGCACCGTGGTGTGGTCGCGGCCTCCGAAGCGGCGGCCGATCTCCGGCAGCGAGCGCAGGGTCATGGTTTTCGCCAGATACATCGCCACCTGGCGCGGGCGCACCACGGTCTGGGTGCGGCGCGAGGACAAGACGTCGGCGCGGCTGACGTTGTAGTGGCGCGCCACGATGCGCTGGATGTCCTCGATCTTGACGCGCTTGGGCTCGCGGGTGCGGACGAGGTCGCGCAGGGTCTGCTCGGCCATGTCGAGCGTGATGGGCGCGCCGGTCAGGGTGTTGTGGGCAACGAGCCGGTTGACCGCGCCGTCGAGGTCGCGGCCGTTGGCGGTCACCACCTCGGCGACATAGGCGATCACGTTGGCGGGCACCGAGAAACCGGGGTTGCGGGCTTCCTCCATGGAGATACGGGCCTTCAGGATGGCGAGGCGCAGGTCCTCGTCGAGCGAGCCCATCTCCACGGCCAGACCACCGGCGAGGCGCGAGCGCAGGCGCTCGTCGAGGCTTTCCAGTTCCGCGGGCGGGCGGTCGGCGGCGATCACGATCTGCTTGCCGCTGTCGATCAGGGCGTTGAGGGTGTGGCCGAACTCCTGCTGGACGCTCTTGCCCTGCAGGAACTGCACGTCGTCGATGATGAGCATGTCGATGCCGCGCAGGGTCTCCTTGAAGGCCAGCGCCGTCTGGGCGCGCAGCGCGGAGACGAAGCCGAACATGAAGCGCTCGGCGGTGAGGTACAGCACCCGGCGGCCATTGGCTTCCGCCTCGGTGCCGACGGCCTGCAACAGATGGGTCTTTCCGAGACCGACCGAGGCATAGATGTAGAGCGGGTTGAAGCGGACCGGCTCGCCCGGTTTCGCCCTTGCGACCTGAAGGGCCGCGGCATGGGCCAGCGTGTTGCTGCGCCCGATATGGAAGGTCTCGAAGCTGAGGCGGCGGTCCAGCGGGGAGCCGACCAGGCTGCTGCCGGAGGTCACATCGGCGGCGTTGGTGTGGGCGACCGCCAGACGCACCGTCGCGGCTTCCGCAGCGATGGGAGCCGACACGACGGTGGCGGCCGGACGCACCGCCGCCTTGGCGCAGGCCGTCCTCACGCCCAGGGCGACGCGGCGCACATCCGGGATCTCAAGGTTGCACAGCCGCGCGATGCGGTCGGCGTAATGGGATTCGATCCAGCTCTTCAGGAAGCGCGTCGGCACCGACAGGCGGGCGGTGCCGTCACCATCCACGCCATCAAGGGCCAGCCGGGAAAACCAGCTGGAATAGACGTCCTCGCCCAGCTCGGACCGCAGGCCCGCCATGACGCGCAGCCACGAAGCGTTCTCGCTGCCGGCCTCGTCATTCAGGGACGCGGGAACGGACAGGGCTTCGGCGAGGGGCGCATGCATGGTTTTCTCCTGATTCACGGTATTTGCATTCACAGCTTGTCTGTCGACCGGAAGCGCGTGCCCCCGGCCTTTGATGGGCTCTCTCATGCCAGCCCCCTATATGTGAGAGACGGGAAGACCCCGATCCGACCAGCCGGCAAGATCCGGCCGCCCCGAAAAACCGCCCGCCACATTGAGGCAGCGGGTCCAGCCGCGCGCCGCCAGGGCTTCCCCGGCCGCCCGGCTGCGCACACCGGAGCGGCAGACGATGAGGACCGGGCTGTCATGATGCGCACCCGCATCCGCCAGTTCCCGCTCCGCCGTGGCGATGAAATCATCAAGGGAGAGATCAGGAGAGGTCGGCCATACGGCATGTATGACACGCTTGCCGACCTCTTCGAGTGATGGCGCGCCCAGGGCGACCCGCTCGTCATCCCTCCGGACATCAATCAGCTGCGCATCCGGAACGCTCCTGAGAAGCTCGAAAGCCTGTTCCGCATCGAGATCGTCCACCCGCATGGATTCCCTCACCATCATGATCAAACCTCCCCGTTCCTGCTGCCATGTTCCGGCAGCAAGCCAACTCCGCATCAGATACTCATGATTGGTGCGACCGCAGGCGAATGCATTGCTGCATTCCTCCGCTCGCTTTGACTGGAACAATTTGAAGGTTTTTTAACAACCTGTTCTTTTTTATTGCCCAGTCAATACACTACCGCCCTCTCGCGAGGTGAGCTTTAAGCTTCGCTTGTCTTGAGAACTCGGGTTAGCCCCGCGCTATGGAGAGACATTACACGTTGCACCTCGCCCTGCGCAACCCATCTGGTGAAAGGAATCGTTAAGGCGAGGGTGTCCAAAAACGAATCTCCCGCACAGGTTTTGGCGACCGGAGCGGGCAAGCCGCTGACTCCTCGACGGATTCATTTTCAAAGTTTCCGCAAAAGGCAGAATCGTTACGGGTGCGGAAAATTTCACGGACGAAAAGTGTGCCCTTTTCGGCACGCCGCGGGCTGCGACAGGCAGGGCAACGAGTCAAGTAAGCCTTTCAGATAAAACCATTTTTCCGGAGTTGCGGCGCACCCAAACTGTCGACAAAGAACAGTCTCCGGTCAAACTATTGAATCCAAACGGAAACGCCCGGCGCGAAGCCGGGCGTTTATTCCACAATCACTGGGATGCAAAATCAGGCGCTCAGCGCCTTCACGCGGGCCGCCAGACGCGACACCTTCCGGGAGGCGGTGTTCTTGTGCAGGATGCCCTTCTGGGCGGCCTGCATCACCTCGGGCTGGGCGTTGCGCAGCGCGTCCTGGGCCGACTTGGCGTCACCCGAAGCGATGGCTTCCTCGACCTTGCGGATCTGGTTGCGCATACGGGTCTTGCGCGCCTTGTTGATGGCGGTGCGCGCGGCGATCTTGCGGGTGGCCTTCTTGGCCGAAGTCGTGTTGGGCATTTCAGTCCGTCCTGCCGGTGGCGCCGTCGCCGCGAGGCGCGCAACGCGCAAAAATGAGTTGCGGCGGAAACATGCCCGCCGCGATGGCCGGAGCTATAGTCTGCCGCGAGCGCGCCGTCAACGTTTTCACGAGCCGGATGTCAGCGGTTCTGGAATCGGGGTGGACGCTTCCCGGCAAAAGCGGCCATTCCCTCCTTCTGATCCCCGGTGCCGAACAGGGCATAGAAGGCGCGGCGCTCGAAGCGCAGGCCCTCCGCCAGCGGCGTTTCGAAGGCGGCGTTGACCGCTTCCTTCGCAAGGAGGACAGCGGGGCGCGACAGCGCGGCGATGCGCGCCGCCGCCGTGAGCGCCTCGTCGAGGAGATCGGCGGCGGGCACGACGCGCGCCACCAGCCCCGCCCGCTCGGCTTCGGCGGCGTCCATCATCCGGCCGGTGAGGCACAGATCCATGGCCTTGGCCTTGCCGATGGCGCGGGCGAGCCGCTGGGTGCCGCCGGAGCCGGGAATGATGCCCAGCGTGATTTCGGGCTGGCCGAACTTCGCCGTGTCGGCCGCGATGATGAAGTCGCACATCATGGCGAGCTCGCAGCCGCCGCCCAGCGCATAGCCCGCCACCGCCGCGATGACCGGCTTGCGCGCCCGCGACACCGCGTCCCAGGAGCCGATGAAATCCCGAAGATAGGTGTCGGGAAAGGCGAGGTCCTTCATCTCCTTGATGTCGGCGCCGGCCGCAAAGGCCTTGTCGGACCCGGTGATGACCACCGCGCCGATGGCCTCGTCGGCCTCGAAGGCTTCCAGCGCGTGGTTGAGATCGGCGACCAGCGCGGCGGACAGCGCGTTCAGCGCCTCGGGCCGGTTGAGGCGGATCAGCCCGACGGCGCCATGGGTCTCGGCGAGGATGGTGTCGTAGGTCATGCGGCGGGAACTCCTCAGGTCAGGTCTGGCAGACGGGGCAGAAGAAGGTGGAGCGGCCGGTCTGGACCATGCGCGTTACCGTGCCACGGCAGCCCGGCGTCGGGCAGGGCGCGCCTTCACGGTCGTAGACCCGGAAGGTGTGCTGGAAGTAGCCAAGCTCGCCGTTGGTCTGGGCGTGGTCGCGCAGGGAAGAGCCGCCGGCCGCCACCGCCGCGACGAGCACCTCGCGGATGGCGGTCGCCAGCCGTTCGGAGCGCACCGACGGGCCTCCGGATTTCGTCGCCAGGGTGCCCGCCGCGCGCTTCGGCGACAGGCCCGAACGGTGAAGCGCCTCGCAGGCATAGATGTTGCCGATGCCCGCCACCAGCCGCTGGTCGAGCAGGGCCGCCTTCAGGCTGGTGGTCTTGCCGCGGAAGGCGGCCGCCAGCGTCGCCGCCGAAAGCTCGTTGCCGAGGGGTTCGAGGCCGAGCTTGCGGAAGAAGGGGTGATCGGCCAGCCGGGCGCGCGGGACCAGAAGCATGAAGCCGAAGCGGCGCGGATCGTTGTAGGTGACGGTCGCTCCCCCCAAGCGAAACACCACATGGTCGTGGGCGCTGATGCGTGAGCGGGCATGGTGGAAGCCGCCCGGCGCGTCGCCCTCGATGCGGAAGGAGCCGGACATGCCGAGGTGCATGACCAGCACCTCGCCGTCGTCGAGATCGGCCAGCAGGTATTTCGCCCGCCGGTCGAGGCTCACCACCCTGCGGCCGGTCAGACGCCCGGCGAAACGCTCGGGCAGCGGGAAGCGCAGGTCGGGCCGGCGGGCCTCGACCTCGTCGAACCTTGCGTCGACCATGACCGGTGCGAGGCCACGCCGCACGGTTTCCACTTCGGGCAGTTCGGGCATCTTTGTCCTTCGGATCAGCGCCGCGAACCTAGCGCCCGACCTTCCGCTGCGCTAGGGTCCGGCCGCGACGATCACGAGGATTTTCCAAACGATGCCCGGACCTTCCGGCGACCAGGCCGCCACCCATTTCGGTTTCGAGACCGTGCCCCTGACGGAAAAGCAGGCGCGGGTCGACGATGTCTTCGCCAGCGTGGCGCGGCGCTACGACATCATGAACGACCTGATGTCCGGCGGGCTGCACCGCGCCTGGAAGAACGCCTTCATCACCGAACTGGACCTGCCGCGCACCGCCCGGCGCTTCGATCTGCTGGATGTCGCGGGCGGCACCGGCGACATCGCCTTCCGGGCGCTGAAACGCGGCGGGCACGGCGTGGCGGTGACCCTGCTCGACATCAACGGCCCGATGCTGGAGGTCGCGCGCGAACGCGCTGAAGATAAAGGTTTTTCCGACCGGATCGAGGTGGTGCAGGGCAACGCCGAGAGCCTGCCCTTCCCGGACGGTTCGTTCGACGCCGTGACCATCGCCTTCGGCATCCGCAACGTGCCGCGCATCCCGCTGGCGCTGAAGGAGTTCCGGCGCGTCCTGAAGATCGGCGGGCGCTTCGCCTGCCTGGAGTTCTCCGACGTCACCGTGCCCGGCCTCGACAAGCTCTATGAGCTCTATTCCTTCCACGCGATCCCGAGGATCGGCGAGTGGGTGGCGGGCGACGCTGAATCCTATCAGTATCTCGTTGAATCCATTCGCCAATTCCCGGACGGACCGGAGTTCGCCGACATGATCCGCGAGGCCGGCTTCGACCGGGTGTCCTTCACGCCGCTGACGGGAGGCGTCGCCGCCATCCATCGCGGCTGGAAGCTCTGAGGGCATCGTGGCGGGAGCGATCCGACACAGCCTGAGACTGGCCCGGGCGGCCTTCGTCTTCGGACGCGAGGGCGCCCTGGCGGATGTGGAGCCTGCCGGCGCTCCACCCCCTGTTCTTCTTGGGCTTAAGATCATCCGCATGTTGGCGCGCCGAGACAAGAAGGCGGCTCCCGACCGGATATCGGCGGCGCTGTCCAAGCTCGGACCGTCCTACATCAAGCTCGGCCAGTTCCTCGCCACCCGGCCCGACGTGGTGGGCATGCGGGTGGCGCGCGACCTCGAACACCTCCAGGACCGTGTCGCGCCCTTCCCCCAGGCCGCCGCGATCGCCACCGTGGAGGCCGCCGCGGGCTGCACCATCGACCGCATCTACCGCAGCTTCGGCCCGTCGGTGGCGGCAGCCTCCATCGCGCAGGTGCACCGCGCCAGCGTGGACGACGGCGCGGGCGAGGGGGGCACAGGCGAGCGCGCGGTCGCCGTCAAGGTGATCCGGCCCGGCGTCGCCAAACTGTTCCGGCGCGATCTGGAGACCATGGCCTTCGCCGCGCGCATGATGGAGCGCTTCCAGCCGGCGTCCCGGCGGCTGCGCCCGGTGGCGGTGGTGGCCGAACTTGCCCGCTCGGTCGCGCTGGAGCTGGACCTTCGCATGGAAGCGGCCGCGCTGTCGGAGATGGCGGAGAACACGGCGGGCGACCCCGGCTTTCGCCTGCCCGGCGTCGACTGGGAGCGGACCTCGCGCGACGTGCTGACGCTGGACTGGGTGGACGGCGTCCAGCTGGCCGACCTCGCCGGGCTGGAAGCCGCCGGCCACGACCTTCGCGCGCTGGCGCGCCTCTTGATCGAGAGCTTCCTCCAGCAGGCCATGCGCGACGGCTTCTTCCACGCCGACATGCATCCGGGCAACCTGTTCGTCGACGCCTCCGGCGCGATCGTCGCCGTCGACCTGGGCATCGTCGGGCGGCTCGGGCCGAAGGAGCGGCGCTTCCTCGCTGAAATCCTCTACGGCTTCATCACCCGCGACTATGTCCGCGTCGCCCGCGTCCACTTCGAGGCGGGCTATGTGCCGACCGGCCAGTCCGTGAACGACTTCGCCCAGGCGCTGCGGGCCATCGGCGAGCCGATCCACAACCGCACCGCCTCGCAGATCTCCATGGCGCGGCTGCTGACCCAGCTGTTCGAGGTGACCGAGCTGTTCCGGATGGAAACCCGCACGGAGCTGGTGCTGTTGCAGAAGACCATGGTGGTGGTGGAGGGCGTGGCGCGCAAGCTGGACCCCGACCTCAACATCTGGTCGGCCTCCGAGCCGACGGTGCGGGCCTTCATGACGCGCGCGCTCGGCCCCGCCGGCGTGATCGAGGGCGCGGCGGACGGCATCGGGCGGATGGGCCGGGCGCTGGCCGACCTGCCCGACATCCTCGACCGGGGCGAGAAGCTGGCGCATCGTCTGGAAGAGGCGGTGGAACGCGGCTTCCCGCTGGCGCCGGAGAGCGTGCGGGCCATCGCCGAGGGCGAGGCGCGCGGCCAGCGGCTGGGCCAGGCGGCCATGTGGCTGGCGGCGCTGGCGCTGGTGGCCATCGCCGTGCGGCTGGCATTCTAGGAGCGATCATGCTGAACGGACGGCGCATTCTCCTGGTGGTCGGCGGCGGCATCGCCGCCTACAAGGCGCTCGACCTGGTGCGTCGGCTGAAGGAGCGCGGGGCCGTCGTCCGCGCGGTGATGACCGGGGGCGCGCGGGAGTTCATCACGCCCCTGTCCATGGGCACGGTCACCGGCGAACGGGTCTTCACCGACCTGTTCGACCTGACCGACGAGCACGACGTCGGCCACATACGGCTCGCCCGCGACTGCGACCTGGTGGTGGTCGCGCCCGCCACCGCCGACCTGATGGCCAAGATGGCCACCGGGCTTGCGGGCGACCTCGCCTCGACCCTGCTGCTGGCGACCGACCGGCCGGTGCTGATCGCGCCGGCCATGAACCCGACCATGTGGGCCGCTGCGCCGACGCAGCGGAACATGGCCCGCCTCGTCCAGGACGGCGTCCACAGCGTCGGCCCGGCGACGGGCGCCATGGCCGAGCGCGGCGAGAGCGGCCTCGGGCGGATGGCCGAGCCGCTGGAGATCGTCGCCGCCATCGAGGCGCATTTCGCGGAGGGACCACTGTCGGGCAAGCGCGTGGTGGTCACCTCCGGTCCGACCCACGAGCCGATCGACCCCGTGCGCGTCATCGCCAACCGCTCGTCCGGGCGGCAGGGCCACGCCATCGCGGAAGCCGCCGCGCGGGCGGGGGCGGAGGTGACGCTGGTTTCCGGCCCGGTCGCCCTGCCCGATCCGGCGGGCGTCACGGTGGTGCATGTGGAAACGGCGCGCGAGATGCTGGCGGCGGTGGAGCGGGCGCTGCCCGCCGACATCGCCGTCTTCGCCGCCGCCGTGGCCGACTGGCGCGTGGCCGAGACCGCGCCCCAGAAGATGAAGAAGACGGACGGGGCCATCCCCACACTCCGCTTCGTCGAAAATCCCGACATCCTGGCGACCGTCGCGCGCAGCACCGCGCGGCCCGCGCTGGTGGTGGGTTTCGCGGCGGAGACCTCGGACGTCGTCGCCAACGCCGAGGCCAAGCGCGCCGCCAAGGGCTGCGACTGGATCGTCGCCAACGACGTGTCCGCCGCCACGGGCGTGTTCGGCGGCGCGGCCAACACAGTGCATCTCGTCACCGCCGGGGGCGTCGAGACCTGGCCGACCATGGCCAAGGAGGATGTCGCCCGGCGGCTGGTGGAGCGCATGGCGGCGGCGGGTGGCGAGGCGTGACAAGGCGCCGGGCATTCGGCCCATCCTTCGAGACGCCTTGCTGCGCAAGGCTCCCCAGGATGAGGCGGAGGATGCGAGAATGCTGATAAATGAACCTTCCCAGCCCAATGACCCCATTCCGAGGAGCCCGCATCGCGGGCGTCTCGAAGGATGGAGCCGCGCATGACGCTTCCGCTTGAAGGACACTCTCCCATGATCCAGGCCAAGATCCGCCAGCTGCCCCATGCCGAGGGCCTGCCGCTGCCGCACCGCGCCAGTGCCGAGGCCGCCGGCTTCGACCTCGCCGCCGCCGTGGCGGAGGATGCGCCGTTGGTGATCGCTCCCGGCGAGCGCCGCCTCGTGCCCACAGGGCTCGTGCTCCAGCTGCCGTCCGGTTACGAGGGACAGGTGCGGCCGCGCTCAGGCCTCGCGCTGCGCTACGGCGTCACCGTCCTGAACGCGCCGGGCACCATCGATGCCGACTATCGCGGCGAGGTGCAGGTGCTGCTCGTCAACCTCGGCGCGGAGCCTTTCGAGATAACGCGCGGATTGCGCATCGCACAGCTTGTGGTCGCGCCGGTTTCCCCAATATACTTGGAAGTCACGTGCAATATGGATGACACCCAACGCGGGGCTGGGGGATTCGGATCGACCGGCCTGCAAGGAGAGAGCGCGCAATGAACCTTCTGCCGAGACGGAGCCTGCTCGCGGTCGCCGCCGTCATCGACATCGCCCACCACGCGCGGCCTTCGCCGATCGCGGCCAAGACCCTGTCGGCGCGGCACAACCTTCCGCCGCGTCACCTGGAGACGCTGCTGCAGGTGCTGGTGCGCGCCGGCATCCTCAAGGGCGTGCGCGGCCCGCGCGGCGGCTATGAGCTGGCGCGCGAGCGGCGCAAGATCACGGTTGCCGACATCATACGCGCCGCGTCGGGGCCAGACGAAGGCGAGACGGAAGAGGATTCCACCCTGCTGCGCGACGTGGTCGTGCCCGCCTTCGAGACCGCGACCCTCGCTTTCCTCGAACGTCTCGACGACATCACGGTCGAGGATCTGTGCGAATCCGCCCAGAAGGGCAAGGTCTTCGGCGGCGGCGCGGCGACCTACGATTTTACCATATAATTTCTGTGTTTTAAGCCAAAACATGGACAGAAACGTGTTTTGCATTATGTATCCGACAGGTTTTCGTGACGCCCGGCCGGAATCCGCCCTTGCCGAAAGCGCCTGAGCGTCACGCAGAGCAGAACAGAGTGCCGCAGAGCGCCATTTGAGGAGATTGCAATGACCGAAGCCCGTGGCCATGGCCGCATCTACGATTCCATCACCGACACCATGGGCAACACCCCGCTGGTGCGGCTGAACCGCATCGCCGCCGAGAAGGGCGTCAAGGCCAACCTTCTGGCCAAGCTGGAGTTCTTCAACCCGATCGCCAGCGTGAAGGACCGCATCGGCGTCGCCATGATCGACGCGCTGGAGGCCGAGGGCCGGATCACGCAGGGCACGACCCTGATCGAGCCGACCTCCGGCAACACCGGCATCGCGCTCGCCTTCGTGGCCGCCGCGCGCGGCTACCGGCTGATCCTCGTCATGCCGGAGAGCATGTCGCTGGAACGGCGCAAGATGCTGGCGCTGCTGGGCGCGGAGCTGGTGCTGACGCCCGCGCCGCAGGGCATGAAGGGCGCCGTCGCCCGCGCCGAGGAGCTCAACCGCGAGATCGCCAATTCGGTCATCCCGCAGCAGTTCGCCAACCCGGCCAACCCGGACATCCACCGCCGCACCACGGCGGAGGAGATCTGGAACGACACCAAGGGCGAGGTCGACATCGTGATCTCGGGCGTCGGCACCGGCGGCACCATCACCGGCGTCGGCCAGGTGCTGAAGCCGCGCAAGGCATCGCTGCGGATGATCGCCGTCGAGCCGGAAGACAGCCCGATCCTCTCCGGCGGGCAGCCCGGCCCGCACAAGATCCAGGGCCTCGGCGCGGGCTTCATCCCCGAGGTGCTGGACCGCTCGGTGATCGACGAGGTCGTCACCGTCGGCAACCAGACCTCGTTCGACACCGCCCGCCTGGTGGCCAAACTCGACGGCATCCCGGTCGGTATCTCCTCGGGCGCGGCCGTCGCGGCGGCCATCGAGGTCGGATCGCGGCCCGAGAACGCGGGCAAAAACATCGTCATCATCATCCCCTCCTTCGCCGAACGCTATCTGTCGACGGCGCTGTTCGAAGGGCTCTGATTGAACGGCATCGCTGCGAAAGGCGGCCCACGGGCCGCTTTTTTCATGCGCGCGCGAGGCCTTTTGAACCTTCGCGGGTTCCGGACCGTTGATCCTCCAAAGAGGAGTTCACACGATGCCCGACAACGATCCCAAACGCCCGCCGGACGAGCCGGTCCGACCGCCCGTCGTTCCCGACGAGCGCGAGGTTCCCCCGCCGCCGCCGATCAACGACCCGAGCCCGCCACCGCCGCCACAGGCGGGAATTGAGGACGCCGACAGCGTCGGTGAGGTCTCCGAGGAGATCAAGCGGTTCGGCGATGCCGGCGGGGACGGTCCGGCCCGCGAGGCCGCCGACCGTGCCAGCGAGGCGCTGGGCGACGACGATCCCGGCACGGCCGCCGACCGGATGGCGGGCGAGACGCCGGTGGAGGACATGTTCGACCGCGACGAGGACATCGGCGACGGCACCAACCGCACCGGGGAGGCGCGGCTGCGGACCTGACCTCCCCTGCCCTCCGGCTGCAAAAAAGGCGCTCCTGAGAGCGCCTTTTCGATGTGCCCGGACCCGGCGGCGTCAGCTCGCCAGGGCTTCCTTCGCCCGCTCGGCCCGCTTGCGGTCGTTGGGGTCGAGCACGGCCTTGCGCAGGCGGATCGACTTCGGCGTGACTTCCACCAGCTCGTCGTCCTGGATCCAGGCCAGCGAACGCTCCAGCGTCATGCGGATCGGCGGCGTCAGGCGCACGGCCTCGTCCTTCGACGTGGTGCGGATGTTGGTCAGCTTCTTGCCCTTGAGCACGTTGACCTCAAGGTCGTTCTCGCGGGTGTGCTCGCCCACGATCATGCCCTGATAGACCTTCCAGCCCGGCTCGATCATCATCGGACCGCGGTCCTCGAGGTTCCACAGCGCATAGGCCACCGCCTCGCCGGGCTCGTTGGCGA
>JBEBSP010000055.1:0-15807 GCA_040394255.1 Agaricicola taiwanensis
CTCGGTGACGAGCGCGTGACGACCCAGAATCTCAAGGTGGTCAGCACCGACGTCGAGCGCGGGCTCATCCTGGTCGAGGGATCGGTCCCTGGTTCCAAGGGCGGCTGGATCCTGGTGCGTGACGCCGTGAAGCGCCGCCTGCCGGACGAGGCGCCGAAGCCGGGCAAATTCAAGCTCGGCAACGAGACGGACGAAGAGACCAAGGTTGAGGCGCAGGCTGAGACCGCCGCGCCGGCCGAGGCGCCTGAGACCCAAGAGGAGGGCGCGTGATGGACATCGCCATCAAGACGCTCGACGGCTCCGATGCCGGCAAGCTGACCCTGTCGGAAGAGATCTTCGGTCTCGAGCCGCGCACGGACATCCTGTACCGCGTCGTGCGCTGGCAGCTGGCCAAGCGCCAGGCCGGCACGCACAAGACCAAGGGACGCGCCGAAATCGCGCGCACCGGAAAGAAGCTGTTCAAGCAGAAGGGCACCGGCCGCGCTCGTCACGGTTCCGCCCGCGCTCCGCAGTTCCGCGGTGGTGGTCGTGCCTTTGGCCCGGTTCCGCGCAGCCATGAACACGACCTTCCCAAGAAGGTCCGTGCGCTTGGCCTGAAGCTGGCCCTGTCGGCCAAGGCCAAGGCGTCGCAGATCGTCGTCGTCGACCAGATTTCACTGGACGAGGGTAAGACCAAGGCTCTCAAGGAGCGTTTCGCCAAGCTCGGCTGGGCCAGCACGCTGGTCATCGACGGCGACACCGTGAACGAGAACTTCGGCCGTGCCGCCCGCGCCATTCCCAATGTTGATGTGCTGCCGGTTCAGGGCATCAACGTGTATGACATCCTGCGCCGTGACACTCTCGTGCTCACGCGCGCCGCGGTTGATGCGCTGGAGGCGCGCTTCAAATGAGCACCGATCCGCGCCACTACGACGTGATCCTGTCGCCGGTCATCACCGAGAAGGCGACGATGGCGTCCGAACAGAACAAGGTTGTCTTCAAGGTTGCGAAGACCGCCACCAAGCCGCAGATCAAGGCCGCCGTCGAAAAGCTGTTCGACGTGAAGGTCGAGGGTGTCAACACCCTTGTCCGCAAGGGCAAGGTCAAACGCTTCAAGGGCCGCCTCGGCGTGCAGAGCGATGTCAAGAAAGCCGTCGTGACGTTGGCCGAAGGCCATTCGATCGACGTCTCGACCGGTCTCTGAGAGCGGCGGGGAGAGTAACAGATGGCACTTAAAACCTTCAAACCGACCACACCGAGCCTGCGCCAGCTCGTCATCGTCGACCGTTCCGAGCTCTACAAGGGCAAGCCGGTCAAGTCGCTGACGGAAGGCCTGTCGAAGTCTGGTGGCCGCAACAACCATGGACGCGTCACGGTTCGTTTCCGTGGCGGCGGTCACAAGCGCACCTATCGTATCGTCGATTTCAAGCGTCGCAAGTTCGACGTGGCGGCGACGGTCGAGCGAATCGAGTATGATCCGAACCGTTCGGCCTTCATCGCACTGCTGAACTATGCCGATGGCGAGCAGGCCTACATCCTTGCTCCGCAGCGCCTCGCTGTCGGCGCGACGATCATCGCCGGCAACCAGGTCGACGTGAAGCCCGGCAATGCGATGCCGCTGGGCAACATGCCGGTCGGGACCATCGTCCACAACGTCGAGATCAAGATCGGGCGCGGCGGTCAGATCGCCCGTTCGGCCGGCGCCTATGCGCAGCTTGTCGGCCGTGACCAGGGCTATGTGATCCTGCGTCTCAATTCCGGCGAGCAGCGTCTGGTCCATGGCCAGTGCATCGCCACCGTGGGCGCGGTTTCCAACCCCGACCACAGCAACATCAACTATGGCAAGGCCGGCCGTTCGCGCTGGCTCGGCCGTCGCCCGCACAATCGCGGCGTGACCATGAACCCGGTCGACCATCCCCACGGCGGCGGCGAAGGCCGCACCTCGGGTGGCCGCCATCCCGTCACCCCGTGGGGCAAGCCCACCAAGGGTAAGAAAACCCGCCGCAATAAAGCGACGGATAAGTTCATCATTTCGAGCCGCCACGCTCGAAAGAAGAAGTGAGCGAGGCCTGAACCATGGCACGTTCGATTTGGAAGGGTCCCTTCGTCGACGGTTTCCTCTTCAAGAAAGCGGAAGCCGCCCGCGGATCGGGTCGCTCGGAAGTCATCAAGACCTGGAGCCGTCGCTCCACCATTCTGCCGCAGTTCGTCGGCCTCACCTTTGGGGTCTACAACGGTCAGAAACATGTCCCGGTTTACGTTTCCGAGGAGATGGTCGGTCATAAGTTCGGCGAATTCTCTCCGACGCGGACCTATTACGGTCATGCGGCGGACCGGAAAGCGAAGAGGAAGTGAGCCATGGGTAAGCCAGCGCGTGAGCGCACGCTCCCTGACAATGAAGCGAAAGCGGTGCTGCGGATGGTCCGCGTCTCGCCGCAGAAGCTCAACCTCGTCGCGGGTCTGATCCGCGGCAAAAAGGTTGCGGCGGCGCTCGCGGATCTCGAGTTCTCGCGCAAGCGGATCGCGGGGGATGTCAGGAAGACGCTGCAGTCGGCCATCGCCAATGCCGAGAACAACCACAACCTCGACGTCGACGATCTGATCGTCGCCGAGGCTCACGTGGGCAAGGCCATGGTGATGAAGCGGTTCAGCCCGCGTGCTCGCGGCAGAGTCGGTCAGATTCAGAAGCCATTTTCGCATCTGACGATCGTGGTTCGACAGGTTCAGGAGTCCGCCTGATGGGACAGAAGGTCAATCCGATCGGGCTCCGGCTCGGCATCAACCGCACCTGGGACTCGCGCTGGTTCGCCAGCCGCGCCGAATACGGCAAGCTTCTCCATGAAGACATCCGTATTCGCGACAGCCTCATCAAGGACCTGAAGCAGGCTGCTGTTTCCCGGGTTGTGATCGAGCGCCCGCACAAGAAGTGCCGTGTCACGATCCATTCCGGCCGTCCGGGCGTCGTCATCGGCAAGAAGGGCGCGGACATCGAGAAGCTTCGCAAGAAGGTCGGCTCGATGACGGACTCGGAAGTGCACATCAACATCGTTGAAGTGCGCAAGCCGGAAGTGGATGCCCAGCTGGTGGCGGATTCGATCGCGCAGCAGCTTGAGCGCCGCGTGGCCTTCCGCCGCGCCATGAAGCGGGCCGTCCAGTCGGCCATGCGTCTTGGCGCCGAGGGCATCCGCATCACCTGCTCGGGCCGTCTCGGCGGCGCCGAAATCGCGCGTACCGAATGGTACCGCGAGGGCAGGGTGCCGCTGCACACGCTGCGCGCCGACATCGACTACGGTGTCTCGACGGCCATGACCGCCATGGGTACCTGCGGCGTCAAGGTCTGGATTTTCAAGGGCGAGATCATGGAGCACGACCCGCTCGCCCAGGACAAGCGGCTCAACGAAGGCGCTGGCGGCGGTGGCGAACAGTCCCGCTCCGGTGGCCGTCGCGACGCTGCGGCCTGAACGCGGGACGTGAGAGGTTAGTCAAATGCTGCAACCGAAACGGACGAAGTTCCGCAAGCAGTTCAAGGGCCGCATCAGCGGTACCGCGAAGGGCGGCACGGACCTGGCTTTCGGGACCTTCGGTCTCAAGGCCGTTGAGCCGGAGCGCGTCACGGCACGTCAGATCGAGGCGGCTCGCCGCGCCCTGACGCGTCACATGAAGCGCGCCGGACGTGTGTGGATCCGTATTTTCCCGGACGTGCCGGTGTCGAAGAAGCCGACCGAGGTTCGCATGGGTAAGGGCAAGGGCGCGCCGGAATTCTGGGCCGCCAAGGTCAAGCCGGGGCGCATCATGTTCGAGCTTGACGGCGTGGACGAGGAGATCGCTCGCGAGGCCCTGCGCCTGGCGGCCGCGAAGCTTCCGATCCGCACCCGTTTCGTGCAGCGCATCGCGGACTGAGGGTTAGAACGATGGCCAAGAAAACCAACGAAGACTTCAGCACGCTGACAGCCGACCAGTTGAGCGACGAGTTGCTCAAGCTGAAGAAGGAGCAGTTCAATCTGCGCTTCCAGCGGGCGACCGGTCAGCTCGAAAACACATCGCGCGTCACGGCGGTCCGCCGTGACATCGCACGCGTCAAGACCTTCGCGCATCAGAAGAAGCGCGCGGATCAGGCCAAGGCTTAGGGGATACCGAGATGCCGAAACGTATTCTGCAGGGCGTCGTCGTGTCCGACAAGACGGACAAGACCGTCGTCGTCAAGGTCGAGCGCCGGTTCACGCACCCGCTCTTCAAGAAGACGGTGCGCCGCACCAAGAATTATCACGCCCATGACGAGGCCAATCGCTGCAAGGTCGGCGACATTGTCCAGATCGTGGAGAGCCGTCCGATCTCCAAGCTGAAGAGCTGGGTGGTCATCGAAGAGACGGCCGCAAGCTGAAGACGAGTTGAGGTTCATCGGGAGGAGGTCCGTGAGATACGGAAACCGGCCCGATAAAAGAGAAGGCAGCACGTCATGATCCAGATGCAGACAAATCTCGATGTCGCGGACAATTCCGGCGCGCGTCGCGTGATGTGCATCAAGGTGCTCGGCGGATCGAAGCGCAAGTACGCTTCGGTCGGCGACATCATCGTCGTCTCCATCAAGGAGGCGATCCCGCGCGGTCGCGTGAAGAAGGGCGATGTGATGAAGGCGGTCGTGGTTCGCACGGCCAAGGACATCCGTCGCGTGGATGGCTCGGTCATCCGCTTCGATCGCAACGCCGCGGTCCTGGTCAACAAGGAAGGCGAGCCGGTTGGCACGCGCATCTTCGGACCGGTTCCGCGCGAGCTGCGCTCCAAGAACCACATGAAGATCATTTCGCTTGCGCCGGAGGTGCTGTGATGGCTGCGAAAATCCGCAAGGGTGACAAGGTCGTCGTTCTCACCGGCCGCGACAAGGGCAAGACCGGCGAGGTCATGCAGGTTCTCCCCAAGGAGAATCGCGCCTTCGTCAAGGGTGTGAACGTCGTCGTGCGCCACCAGCGCCAGTCGGGCGCCCAGGAAGGCGGCCTGATCCGCAAGGAAGCGCCGCTGGATCTTTCCAATCTCGCGCATCTCGACCCCAAGGACGGCAAGCCGACCCGCGTCGGTTTCCAGATCCTCGATGACGGTCGCAAGGTGCGCGTCGCCAAACGCTCCGGGGAGCGGATCGATGCTTGACACGCCAAACTACCAGCCAAGGCTCAGGGCCTACTTCGACGAGGTCGTCCGCAAGGAACTGACCGAGAAGTTCGGCTACAAGAACCCGTTCGAGGTTCCGATGGTCACCAAGGTCGTGCTCAACATGGGCATCGGCGAGGCCGTCGCGGATTCCAAGAAGGCGGGTCTCGCCGCCGAGGATCTGGCTTTGATCGCCGGCCAAAAGCCGGTCATCACCAAGGCCCGCACCTCGATCGCGACCTTCAAGCTGCGCGAAGGCCAGGCCGTCGGCGCCAAGGTGACTCTGCGCAAGACCCGCATGTACGAGTTCCTGGACCGCCTCGTGAACATCGCGCTGCCGCGCGTTCGCGACTTCCGCGGCCTGAACCCGAAGAGCTTCGACGGGCGCGGCAATTATGCGCTCGGCATCAAGGAGCACATCGTGTTCCCCGAGATCAACTATGACAAGGTCGATCAGGTCTGGGGCATGGACGTGATCGTTTGCACCACGGCGAAGACGGACGATGAGGCGCGCGAGCTTCTCCGCGCCCTCAACTTCCCGTTCCGGAACTGAGCGAGGATCCGATGGCGAAGAAGAGCGCAATCGAGAAGAACAAGCGTCGCACGAAGCTGGTGGCCCGTTACGCCGTCAAGCGCGCCGAGTTGAAGGCAATCGCCAACAACGAGGCTCTGTCCGGTGAAGAGCGTTTCACGGCACGGCTCAAGCTGGCTGAACTGCCGCGCAACTCGGCCAAGATCCGCATCCGCAATCGTTGCGAGATCACGGGCCGTCCGCGGGCATTCTACCGCAAGCTGAAGATGTCCCGTATCGCGCTGCGCGAGTTGGGATCGAAGGGGCTCGTCCCCGGGCTCGTCAAGTCGAGCTGGTAAGGAGACGGGCGCCATGTCTATGAATGATCCTATCGGCGATATGCTGACACGCATCCGCAATGCGCAGATGCGCCGCAAGAGCAAGGTTTCGACACCGGGCTCCACGCTGCGCGCCCGCGTGCTTGATGTTCTGAAGTCGGAAGGCTACATCCGGGACTACTCGACGACCGAGTACGACGGTGGCCGGACCGAGTTCGAAATCGAGCTCAAGTATTTCGATGGCACGCCGGTGATCCGCGAGATCAGCCGTGTGTCGAAGCCCGGTCGTCGCGTCTACGCGTCGGTCAGCAATCTGCCCCGTGTCGCCAACGGCCTGGGTGTCGCCATCGTTTCGACGCCGAAGGGTGTCATGGCGGACCATGAGGCACGTGACAACAACGTCGGCGGTGAAGTTCTCTGCACGATCTTCTGATCGTTGCGGACCAGATAAGAAAACGGAGTGCGCTGATGTCGCGCATCGGTAAGAAATCAGTGGCAGTGCCCAGCGGTGTGACCGCTTCGGTCGATGGCCAGACGGTCAAGATGAAGGGTCCGAAGGGCGAACTGTCCTTCGTCCTTCACGATGAGGTCTCGGCCAAGATCGAGAACGGCGAGATCGCGGTGACGCCGCGGTCGCAGGAGAAGATCGCCCGGTCGATGTGGGGTAGGTCCCGCACGATGGTGCAGAATCTCGCGACGGGCGTGACCACGGGCTTCGAGCGCAAGCTCGAGATCGAAGGCGTGGGCTACAGGGCGGCTGTGCAGGGCAAGAACCTGCAGCTCTCTCTTGGCTACAGCCACGAAGTGCTCTATCCGATCCCGCAGGGCATCCAGATCGCCTGCGCGAAGCCGACCGAGATTTCGATCTCCGGCATCGACAAGCAGCAGGTCGGCCAGGTTGCCGCCGAGATCCGCGATTTCCGTCCGCCGGAGCCTTACAAGGGCAAGGGCGTCCGGTATGCGGGCGAATTCATCTTCCGTAAGGAAGGCAAGAAGAAGTAAGGAACGCGAACGATGGCGAAGAATCTTGTGGTTGAATCCCGCCGCCGGGCGCGTGTTCGGCGTGCAGTCAAGAAAGCGGCGTTTGGACGGCCACGGCTGTCCGTCTACCGCTCGTCGAAGAACATCTATGCGCAGGTCATCGACGATGTGCAGGGCGTGACGCTGGTCGCGGCCTCCACGGTCGAGAAGGATCTGCGCGGCGGCCTCAAGACCGGAGCGGATACCGCTGCGGCCGAGGCCGTGGGCAAGCTGATCGCGCAGCGCGCGGTTGAGAAGGGCGTCAAGGAGGTCGTGTTCGACCGTGGCTCCTATCTCTTCCACGGCCGTGTGAAGGCCCTTGCCGATGCCGCCCGCGAGGGTGGACTGAGCTTTTGAGGATCATGGTGCGGCTTCGGTCGCCCAAGAGTTTAAGGACAAGAGAACGCCATGGCTCGTGAACGGGAACGCGACCGCGATCGCGAAGAGCGCGACAGCGAATTCGTCGATAAGCTGGTGCACATCAACCGCGTGGCGAAGGTCGTCAAGGGCGGTCGGCGCTTCGGCTTTGCCGCGCTCGTCGTGGTTGGTGACCAGAAGGGCCGCGTCGGCTTCGGCCACGGCAAGGCCCGCGAGGTGCCTGAGGCCATCCGCAAGGCAACGGAAGCCGCCAAGCGCGGTCTCGTCCGTGTGTCGTTGCGCGAAGGCCGCACGCTCCATCACGACGTGGCGGGCCGCTGGGGCGCTGGCAAGGTGATCCTCCGGGCGGCTCCGGCCGGTACCGGCATCATCGCCGGCGGTCCGATGCGCGCCGTGTTCGAGACGCTCGGCGTCCAGGACATCGTCGCCAAGTCGCTGGGATCGTCGAACCCCTACAACATGGTGCGTGCCACCTTCTCGGCGCTCAAGGCCGAGGACAGCCCACGCTCCGTCGCCGCACGCCGTGGCCTCAAGGTTTCGGCCCTGCAGTCGCGCCGCCGTGACGTCGACGGCGATGCCGCCGCCGCCGAGGCGTGAGAGCGGGAGAGAGAATCATGGCCAAAGCCGCCAAGAAGACAGAAACCAAGACCGTGACGGTCGAGCAGACGGGCAGCCCGATCCGGCGTCCCGCCGACCAGCGTGCCACGCTGGTCGGTCTCGGCCTCAACAAGATCGGCCGCCGCCGTGAACTGGCTGATACGCCAGCCGTGCGCGGCATGATCGCCAAGGTGGCGCACCTCGTTCGCGTCGTCGACGAAGCCTGACCGGCGGAGAAAGAATCATGAAGCTCAACGATCTGCGGGACAATCCTGGCGCCAGCAAGGAACGCATCCGCGTTGGCCGTGGCATCGGTTCCGGCAAGGGCAAGACCGGCGGCCGTGGCGTCAAGGGTCAGACCTCGCGCTCCGGTGTGGCCATCAATGCCTTCGAGGGCGGCCAGATGCCGCTCTACCGGCGTCTGCCGAAGCGCGGCTTCGTCAACATCTTCGCCCGCAAGCTGAACGAGCTCAGCCTCGCTCGCGTGCAGCAGGCGATCGATGCCGGCAAGCTGGATGCCACGAAGCTCGTGACCATCGAAGCGCTGGTCGCGGCCGGAGTGATCTCCAAGCCCCGTGACGGCGTGAAGTTGCTCGGCGGCAGCGAACTGACCACCAAGAAGGTCTCCTTCGAGGTTGTCGGCGCGACCAAGAGCGCGCGTGACGCTGTTGAAAAATCCGGTGGTTCGATCAAAATCTTGGGTGAGACCCCGAGCGCGGACGCCTCCTGATCCTTATATCGGATCTGTGACGGACGAACGGAGTAGGGGACTATGGCGTCGGCGGCGGAACAGCTTGCAGCAAACCTGAATTTCTCGGCCTTCGCGAAGGCCGAGGAGCTTAAGAAGCGCATCTGGTTCACGCTGGGTGCGCTGATCGTTTATCGCCTGGGAACCTATATTCCGCTGCCGGGGGTCGACCCCCAGGCACTGGCGCAGGTGTTCCAGCAGCAACAGGCCGGAATCCTCGGCCTGTTCAACATGTTTTCCGGGGGCGCGGTCGGCCGTATGGCGATCTTTGCCCTCAACATCATGCCCTACATCTCCGCTTCGATCATCGTCCAGATCATGACGGCCGTCGTGCCGCGTCTGGAGCAGTTGAAGAAGGAAGGGGAGCAGGGCCGCAAGGTCATGAACCAGTATACCCGGTACGGCACCGTCCTGCTGGCGACCGTGCAGGCCTATGGCATCGCCGTGGGATTGCAGAGCGCGCAGGGCGTCGTCATCGAGCCGGGGCCGTTCTTCATCCTGACCGCCGTCATCACGCTGGTGGGCGGGACGATGTTCCTGATGTGGCTCGGCGAGCAGATCACCGCGCGCGGCATCGGCAACGGCATCTCGCTGATCATCTTCGCGGGCATCGTCGCGGAACTGCCGTCGGCTCTTGCCGGCACGCTCGAACTGGGTCGCCAGGGTGCGCTGTCCACGGGCATCATCCTCGGGGTCATCGTGCTTGCGATCCTGGTCATCGCCTTCGTGGTCTTCATGGAGCGCGCCCAGCGCCGCCTTCTGATCCAGTATCCGAAGCGGCAGGTGTCGACCAACCGCATGGCGGGAGGCGAATCCTCGCATCTTCCGCTGAAGGTGAACACCGCCGGCGTCATCCCTCCGATCTTCGCGTCGTCGCTTCTGCTGATGCCGACCACCGTGGCGGGCTTCGCCAGCGCGGGCGGCCCCGGCTGGCTGACGACCGTCACGGCCTACATCGGCCACGGGCAGCCGCTCTATATGGCGCTCTATGTCGCACTGATTATCTTCTTCTGCTTCTTCTACACGGCAATCGTGTTCAACCCGCAGGAAACCGCCGAGAATCTCAAGAAGTACGGCGGCTTCATCCCGGGCATCCGGCCCGGTGAGCGCACGGCGGAATACATCGACCACGTCCTGACCCGCATCACGGTCATCGGCGCGTCCTACATCGCCCTGGTCTGCCTGATCCCCGAGATTCTCATCTCCTACGCGGCCGTGCCGTTCTACTTCGGCGGAACCTCGCTGCTGATTGTCGTGAGCGTGACGATGGATACGGTGGCACAGGTGCAGGGGCATCTGTACGCTGCCCAGTATGAGGGCCTCATCAAGAAGGCCAAACTCAGAGGAAAGCGCCGATGAGACTGATCCTGCTCGGCCCGCCCGGAGCTGGCAAAGGGACGCAATCGCAGCGCCTGGTCACCAAGCACGGCATACCCCAGCTCTCGACCGGCGACATGTTGCGTGCCGCCGTCGCCGCCGGCACGGAGATCGGCCGGCAAGCCAAGGCCGTGATGGATGCGGGCGGACTTGTCTCGGACGAGATCGTTGTCGGCATCGTCGCTGATCGGATCGAGGAAATGGATGCTCGCAAGGGATTCATCCTCGACGGCTTTCCCCGGACCGTCGGCCAGGCCGACGCGCTGGCGGCGATGCTGCAGCACAAGGGCCTGAAACTGGACGCGGTGATCGCACTTGCGGTCGACGAAGAGGCCCTGATCGGGCGCATCGAGAAGCGCGCGGCGGAAACCGAGGCGCGCGGCGAGCCCGTCCGCAAGGACGACAAGCCCGAGGTGTTCCGCAAGCGTCTAGAGGAATACAAGGCAATGACGGCGCAGCTTACGCCCTATTATAAAGAGCGTGGGTTGCTGAGCTCCGTCGACGGCATGTTGCCGATCGACGAGGTCACCCGGCAGATTGACGGCATACTCGCTCACGCGGAAGCGTGATGAGAGGTTGACGAAGCTTTCTGGAATCCCTTATAGACCAGTCTTCGACAGCTTCTAGCCTGTTGCGGTGCTGGTCCCCGTTCGATGTTCGGGCCGGCGCCCTTTTGTTTTGCCGGTGGTTGTCGGGGCTCCGGAGAGCATTTTTGAGGTTTGGCCTTTCGGGGCCCTGAAACACGGAAACGGAGACTGAACGTGGCGCGCATCGCTGGCGTTAATATTCCGACGAACAAGCGCGTCATCATTGCGCTTCAGTACATCCATGGCATCGGTGCCAAGAAAGCCGAAGAGATTTGCGAGAAGGTCGCGATCGCTCAGGATCGCCGCGTGAATCAGCTTTCCGATTCCGAGGTCATCCAGATTCGCGAAGCCATCGACAAGGACTACCTTGTCGAAGGCGACCTGCGTCGCGACGTGGCCATGAACATCAAGCGGCTTATGGACCTGGGCTGCTACCGCGGCCTGCGTCATCGCCGCGGCCTGCCGGTTCGTGGCCAGCGCACGCACACCAACGCCCGCACCCGCAAGGGCAAGGCGAAGCCGATCGCCGGCAAGAAGAAGTGAGTTTTTGAGCCGCGCCCTGGCGCGGCTCGTCCCGAGCGCCTGGGATTACGGGCGCGTCTGAAGGACCTTGAGGATTGAAGAATGGCTAAAGAAGTTACCCGCGTCCGCCGTCGCGAACGCAAGAACATCGTGTCTGGCGTCGCTCATGTGAACGCCTCGTTCAACAACACGATGGTCACCATCACCGACGTGCAGGGCAATACGGTCTCCTGGTCGTCCGCCGGCACCATGGGTTTCAAGGGCTCGCGCAAGTCGACCCCTTACGCTGCCCAGGTCGCCGCCGAGGATGCCGCCCGCAAGGCGGCCGAGCACGGCATGCGCACGCTCGAAGTCGAAGTGACTGGCCCCGGTTCCGGACGTGAGTCCGCCCTGCGCGCGCTGCAGGCCGCCGGCTTCACGGTGACGGCGATCCGCGACGTGACACCGATTCCCCACAACGGCTGCCGTCCGCGCAAGCGGCGCCGGGTGTGATCGACCGGCCCTTCGGGGTCGGCTCCTCGCGTTCCGGGTTGCGGCCCGCGAGCGTGTTTGTTTTTTATAAGATCTTTAGGGTGCTGCCGTGATCCAGAAGAACTGGCAAGACCTCATCAAGCCGAACAAGCTCGACATTGCTTCCGGCTCCGATCCCAAGCGTATCGCCACGGTCGTGGCCGAGCCGCTCGAGCGTGGCTTCGGTGTGACGCTCGGCAATGCGCTGCGTCGCATCCTCTTGTCCTCGCTGCAGGGCGCGGCGGTGAGTTCGGTACAGATCGATGGCGTTCTGCATGAATTCTCGTCGATCGCCGGCGTGCGCGAGGATGTGACGGACATCGTCCTGAACATCAAGGACATCGCGATCAAGATGCAGGCCGAGGGTCCCAAGCGGATGACCCTCAAGAAGCAGGGCCCTGGCTCCGTCACCGCCGGTGACATCCAGATGGTCGGCGACGTCCAGGTCCTGAACCCCGAGCTGGTTCTCTGCACCCTCGACGAGGGCGCGGACGTCCGCATGGAATTCACGGTCGACAGCGGCAAGGGCTATGTCCCGGCGGATCGCAACCGTCCCGAGGATGCTCCGATCGGTCTCATTCCGGTCGACAGCCTGTTCTCGCCGGTCAAGAAGGTGTCCTACAAGGTCGAGAACACCCGCGAGGGCCAGATCCTCGATTACGACAAGCTGACCATGACGATCGAGACCAACGGCTCGGTCAGCCCTGAAGACGCGCTCGCCTATGCCGCGCGCATCCTGCAGGACCAGCTTGAAATCTTCCTGAACTTCGAAGAGCCCCGGAAGGAAGCCGCTGAAAGCGCCATCCCCGAGCTCGCGTTCAATCCGGCCTTCCTCAAGAAGGTCGACGAGCTCGAGCTGTCGGTCCGCTCCGCGAACTGCCTCAAGAATGACAACATCGTCTACATCGGCGATCTGGTTCAGAAGTCGGAAGGGGAGATGCTCCGCACTCCGAACTTCGGCCGCAAGTCGCTGAACGAGATCAAGGAAGTGCTTGCCCAGATGGGCCTCCACCTCGGTATGGAGGTTCCGGGCTGGCCGCCGGAGAACATCGAAGAGCTGGCCAAGCGCTTCGAAGAGCATTACTGAGCGCACGCGACGGATGTCGCCCGCTCGATGAGGAGTGAAGACCAATGATGCACGGCAAGCGCGGCCGCCGGTTCAACCGGCGCCAGGGTCACCGGAAGGCGATGTTCGCCAATCTCGCCCTTTCGCTGATCGACCACGAGCAGATCGTGACGACCCTGCCGAAGGCCAAGGACCTGCGTCCTGTGGTCGAGAAGCTGATTACGCTCGGCAAGCGCGGTGATCTCCATGCGCGCCGTCAGGCGATCGCGGAGATCGGCCATGTGCCGACCGTGCAGAAGCTGTTCTCGGTCATCGCCGACCGCTACAAGGATCGCGCCGGCGGCTACACCCGCATCGTCAAGGCGGGCTTCCGCCATGGCGACAACGCGGCGATCGCGGTGATCGAGCTGGTCGACCGCGACGTGAACGCCAAGGGCGCCGCGGATCGCGCGCGTGCCGAGGAAACCCCGGCGGAAGCTGTCGCGGCCTGAGTGTTTTCGTGCGGACCTGATCGAAGGGCGGCCCTTGTGCCGCCCTTTTTGTTTGCGCTGACTTTGCATGCCGGGCGTTCGCGCCTATCTCTCGGTTTTCCCATGGAGATCGCTCCGACCATGTTTCGTTCCGCTGCCGTCGCCTTGTTCGTCTCCGCCGTGCTCACCATTCCCACGTCCGCCCAGGAGCGCGCGGTTCCGCGCTCGCAGGGGGAGGTCCAGCTGTCCTATGCGCCCGTGGTCAAGGCGGTCGGTCCGGCCGTGGTGAACGTCTATGCTTCGCGCGTGGTCCAGCAGCGGCCGCAGGGCTTTCCCTTCGACGATCCGATCTTCCGCCAGTTCTTCGGCAATGCGCCCATGGCCGCGCCGCGCGAGAGGGTGCAACGGTCGCTCGGTTCCGGCGTGCTGGTGTCGGCGGACGGCACCGTGGTGACCAACGTCCATGTCATCGACGGGGCCACCGAGATCAAGATCGCGCTGGCCGACCGCCGCGAGTTCGAGGCGGAGGTCGCCATCAAGGACGAGCGCAGCGACATCGCCGTGCTGCGGATCAAGGACGGCAAGGATTTCCCTTTCATGCCGCTGGCGGATTCCGATGGGCTTGAGGTGGGAGACCTGGTGCTGGCGATCGGCAATCCCTATGGCCTCGGCCAGACGGTGACGTCCGGCATCGTGTCGGCACTCCGGCGGGTGGAGCTCAGGTCCAACGACCAGCGCGTCTACATCCAGACCGACGCCGCCATCAACCAGGGCAATTCCGGTGGCGCGCTGACCGACATGACCGGCAAGCTGGTTGGCATCAACACGGCGATCTTCTCGCGTTCGGGCGGCTCGGATGGCATCGGCTTCGCGGTGCCGGTGAATGTCGTGCGGCAGGTGATCAATGCCGCTGTTGCGGGTGAGGAGCGGGTCAGGCGTCCGTGGCTGGGCGCGACGCTCCAGGGCGTGACGCCGGACATTGCGGCCAGCCTTGACCTGGCGCGTCCTTCCGGCGTGCTGGTGTCCGATCTGGTGGCCGACGGTCCGGCCGCCCAGGCGGGACTGAAGCCCGGCGACATCATCGTCAAGGTCGCGGATCAGGACATCGAGACGCTGGAGGATTTCGGCTATCGTTTCTCGACCCGTCCCATTGGCCGTTCGGTGCCCGTGACGATCTCGCGGGGCGGCACGCCCGAAACGCTGTCGCTCGCCCTTGTCGCCGCGCCGGAAGTCCCCAAGCGCGACACCCGCGTGCTGCGGGGCAATGGCCCTGTCACAGGCGCCACGGTCATGAACCTGTCGCCCGCCGTGGCCGAGGACATCGGCATCGAAACGGCGGGGGCCGGCGTGGTCATCACCGACATCGCGGCGGGCTCCATCGCTCAGCGCATCGGGCTGAAGGCAGGGGACCGCGTGAAGGAGCTGAATGGGGAGAAGATCGAGACGACCCGTGCCCTGGAACGCGCCAATGCGGCGCGCGATCGCTTGTGGGAGCTGACCATCCAGCGAGGCGATCAGGTGCTGAAACAGACCTTCCGCTCATGAGCGATCTCTTCGCCGCCGCCGGTATGGAACGGGATGCGCCGCGCCCCCTGGCCGACCGGCTGCGCCCGGATCGGCTGGGGCAGGTGGTGGGGCAGGACCATCTGCTCGGCGCGGATGGCTCACTGGCGCGGTTGATCGAGGCGGAAAGCCTCGGCTCGCTGATCTTCTGGGGGCCGCCCGGCACCGGCAAGACCACGGTGGCGCGCCTTCTGGCCCATGAGACCGACCTCGTCTTCGAGCCGATCTCGGCGATCTTTTCCGGTGTCGCCGACCTCAAGAAGATATTCGAAGCCGCGCGCGGCCGCCGCTCCATGGGGCAGGGCACGCTGCTGTTCGTCGACGAGATCCACCGCTTCAACCGGGCGCAGCAGGACGCTTTCCTGCCCGTGATGGAGGATGGCACCGTGACGCTCGTCGGTGCGACCACGGAAAACCCGTCGTTCGCGCTCAATTCGGCGCTTCTGTCGCGGGCGCGGGTCATGGTGTTCCAGCCGCTGGGGCCGGATGCGATCGCGCAACTGCTGGCGCGCGCCGAGGAGGTCGAAGGCAAGGCGCTGCCGCTGGACGAGGAAGCCCGCGCCTCGCTGGTGCGCATGGCCGACGGCGACGGACGCGCCTCGCTGACGCTGGCGGAGGAGGTCTGGCGCGCGGCGCGCAAGGGGGAGATATTTGATCAGCACGCGTTGCAGGACATCATCCAGCGCCGTGCCCCGATCTACGACAAGAGCCAGGACGGGCACTACAACCTGATCTCGGCCCTGCACAAATCGGTGCGCGGGTCGGACCCCGACGCCGCGCTCTATTACCTGTCGCGCATGCTGGATGCGGGCGAGGACCCGCGCTATCTCGCGCGGCGCATGGTGCGCATGGCCTCCGAGGACATCGGCCTTGCCGATCCGCAGGCGCTGGTGATCTGCAACGCCGCGCGTGAGGCCTTCGAGAACCTCGGCACGCCCGAGGGCGAACTGGCGCTGGCGCAGGCCTGCGTCTATCTCGCCACCGCTCCGAAATCCAACG
>JBEBSP010000056.1:0-15800 GCA_040394255.1 Agaricicola taiwanensis
GTCCACTTTTGATGAAAACGCTTTGGCACGATGGCACACCCCATCCGCACGCCGTCAAGGCGCTTCCCGGATGCAAGGCCGAAGCCCGATTCACTGCAGGTGCTCTGATCACTCCAGAAAGTCCAATGAATGCTTGAGAGGCAGAGATTGAATGTACATAGCCAAGCGGAAAGACTTCATAGCAGGAGTCCTCTACAGTCTGATCGGCGGGGCAGTCGCCCTGATGTCCATGGACTACCGCATGGGCGAGGCCTCGGCCATGGGACCCGGCTATTTTCCCTTCTGGCTGGGAATGCTGCTGTTCCTCACCGGCCTGGTGGTCGCTGTGCGGGATATGCGGTCAGCCTCCGCCGCCGCGGAGGCTGAAGCACGGTTCGAGCTGCGGAGCATATGCGTCATAAGTCTGTCCGTGATACTGTTCGGAGCGGCATTATTCTATCTCGGCTTGCTGGCTGCGGTCGTTCTCATGACGACGCTGGCCATCTGCGCGATCCCGGGCTTCAGCTGGCGGTTCGCGGCCGCCCTGAGCGCCGCTCTTCTGCTCATCGCCTTCGTCGTCTTCATATGGGGGCTGAGCCTGCCTCTTCCCATACTGCCCCCTTTCCTAGGCTAGGGCGCGCGTCATGGAACTCATCGACAATCTCTACCTCGGATTTTCCGTCGCGCTTAGCGCAGAGAATGTTTTCTATGCATTCTTTGGGGCGTTCGTCGGCACACTGATCGGCGTTCTGCCGGGACTTGGACCGCTCGCGACCATCTCCATGCTTCTGCCGTTCACCTTCGGCCTGGACCCGCTCGCCGCGCTCATCATGCTTTCAGGCATCTATTACGGGGCCACATATGGCGGCTCGACCACGGCCATACTTGTCAACCTGCCTGGTGAAGCCTCATCGGTCGTCACCGTGATCGACGGCTACCAGATGGCGCGCAACGGCCGTGCAGGGGTTGCCATCGCCACAGCCGCCATCGGCTCCTTCTTCGCGGGCTGCGTCGGCATCCTTGCACTTGCCGCCTTTTCCAAGCCACTGGCCACTCTGGCCTTCAGTTTCGGCGATGCGGAGTATTTCTCGCTTATGGTCGTGGGCCTGCTCGGGGCCGTCTCTCTGTCCTCGGGGTCGATCATGAAGTCGATCGGGATGGTCCTGCTCGGCCTCGTGCTGTCCATGATCGGCACTGACGTGAATTCGGGCGTCCAGCGTTTCGTCTTCAACCAGCCGCACCTTTGGGAAGGCATTGATTTCGTCGTCCTGGCGGTCGGGCTGTTCGCCTTCAGCGAGATTGCGTCCAGCCTGGAAAGCATCGTCCGCCAGGAGGTTTTCAAGGGCAGAATACAAAATCTCATCCCAAGTCGGGAGGATTTCCGGCGCATGACACCCGCGATTCTGCGTGGGACCGGCATCGGCGCCGTCCTCGGCCTTCTGCCGGGAGCGGGACTGTCGATGTCGTCGTTCTTCGCCTATAGCCTTGAGAAGAGGGTTTCGCGCTATTCACATGAAATGGGCAAGGGCGCCATCGAGGGCGTCGCCGGTCCAGAATCCGCCAACAACGCCGCCGCGCAGACGGCCTTCATTCCGACATTGACGCTGGGAATTCCGGGAAGCGCCACCATGGCGCTTATGCTCGGCGCCATGGTCATGCACAACATTCAGCCCGGCCCGCAGGTCATGAGGACGAACCCCGATCTTTTCTGGGGACTGATCGCGTCGATGTGGATCGGCAACCTCATGCTCGTTGTCCTCAACCTGCCGCTGGTCGGATTGTGGGTGAAGCTGCTCCAGATACCGTATCGCATGCTGTATCCAGCAATACTGCTGTTCTGCTGCATCGGTGTCTATTCCGTGCAGATGTCCACCATCGACATATATCTTGCCGCCGGCGCAGGGATCGTGGGTTATGTCTTCCGCAAGCTGGATTGCGAACCCGCTCCGCTCGTCCTGGGCTTCGTCCTCGGATCCATGCTGGAGGAGCATTTCCGGCGCGCCCTGGTGCTGTCCGGCGGCGATTTCGGCGCCTTCGTCTCCTCGCCTATTTCCCTAGGCCTGCTCGTTACCGCGGTGATCATACTCGTGGCCGTGCTGCTGCCGAACATGCGCCGGAATCGCGCGCGCGTGTTCGCGGATGAATGATCAAGCCACATGACCAGCCTGCCTTGAGAGGCAGAGATGCCCGCCCGTGGAGACAGTGATGAACTCATCGCATGTATATGAATACATCGCAGATGCTTTCTGCAAGGAAGGTGTGGACCATCATTTCACCCTCACAGGCGATGGCAACATGCATTTTGCGACCGCGCTCATACAGCGAGGCATCAAGACCTTCCGTGCCCGACATGAACACAATGCCTGCGCCATGGCGATGGGATACCACAGCCTGACCGGGAATCCTGGGACAGCCTCCGTGACGTGCGGTCCCGGACTGACCCAGCTGGCAACCATTCTGACAACGGCGGCGCACGCATCGATCCCGCTCATCGTATTCACCGGCGAGGCGCCACTGCGGGAAGACTGGCATGTCCAGCGCATGAACCAGCGCCCCCTCGTGGAGGCCTGCGGAGCCCGGTATATTGAGATACATGCCGTGGAACGCATCGAGAATGGAATAAGGGAGGCATTTGTCACAAGCCGCATGGAACGTATCCCGGTCGTCATAGGCGTGCCTTACGACCTCCAAAACGAGGCGATCCAGCACGCTGATTATATGCCGTCCCTCGCCTTCCTTCCCGCAAGTCCGGAGATACGGCCGAATGATGCCGCTCTGGACGAAGTCGCGAGCCTGGCGGCCGCAGCCGCCAGCCCCATCGTCATCGCGGGCAGGGGCGTGCGCCAGTCCGGCTCGAAGGCTGCGGTGAAGTCCTTCGCCGACCGGATCGGGGCCATACTGGCGACAACCCTTCCCGCCAAGGGACTGTTCGACGATCACGCCTTCTCCATCGGCGTGGCCGGAGGGTTCAGTTCCGATGCAGCGCGCGGCATCTTCGCCCGCGCGGATCTCGTTATCGGATTCGGCGCCAGCTTCAGCAGCTACACAATCGACAAAGGGACGTTGTTTCCGCGTGCGCGTGTGGTTCGGATCGACAACAATCCATTCATGGTCAGGCATGGCCGCCCAACGTCCGATCTCATCGTCACAGGCGATATCGATGCGACGATCAACGGCCTGATGGAGCGCCTGGGTTCCCGGCAACCGCAATCGACGATCCGCTCGGATGCCCTGGCCGAAAGAATCGCCGCAGCACCGAGGAATTCGCACGCCTTCGGCGCAGAACCCCACCTCCTTGATCCCCGTGACATCATGGAACGCATCGACGCCGTGGTTCCCAAGGACTGGCATATTGTCAGCGGATCAGGCCATTCGTCCTATTTCTACACACATCTTCGCAACCGTGAAGACGGTCATTTCCATGCCATTCGTGAATTCGGAGCGATCGGGAACAGCCTTGGCATCGCAATCGGAATCGCCGCGGCGAAGGGCGATGGAAAAGTCCTGCTTCTGGACGGCGACGGTGGCACCCTCATGCATATCCAGGAACTCGAAACCTTGAGGTCTTCGAACATAAAGCTCTTGATCGGAGTGCTGAACGACGGCGCCTACGGCGCCGAGCTGCACAAGTTGCGTGAACAGGGCGTGGACCCGGCATGCGCTTTGTTTGACAGAGTCGACTTCCGGAGCATCGCGCGCGGATTTGGGCTGGCAGGCGCTCAAGTCCTTAAAACGGAGGATGTATCGCCCTTGTTTGATGCCTATATCAAAAGCGATACGGCGGCCGTGTGGGACATCGGCATCTCGGATGAGATCGTCTCGCCCAGAATGAAGCGACTCACCACGGGGTTAGGCAGCTAAGACGGCTGCGTCGCCGGTACGGGTGACGCGGAGATTCGCGTCACCCAACGCACAGCATTATTTGACGCCGAAGGTCGTGCGGTAGTGATTGACGATCTTTGCCTGTGTCGCGGCATCGATGAGGGTAAAGCCATCCACCGCATTGGGAAGATCGGCCGTCGCCGGCAGGTGCTGAAGCGGCTTGACACCCTTGCGCGTCACACTCAGCCCGCCATAATCCTGAAGATGCTCCTGGCCCTTCTGCGTCATGAGCCAGTTTAGCAGCACCTTCGCGGCGTTGGGATGCGCCGCCTTGGCTGCCACGAACCCGATCGAATTGGTGACCGTCGTGCCGGATCGCGGGTAAACGAAACCGATCGGCGCTCCGTCGACAAGGAAAGGGTGCAGCGGCAGATCGGTCAGTTCCGCGATGGCGACATCGCCGCGCACAACCGCCTGTATGATGCCGCCCGAGCCTTCGAAGAAACGCACGTCGTTGGCCTTGAGCTTGGCGGCCGTGTCACCGAGGTTCAGCTCGTTTTCCCAATAGGCAATGATCTGCTGGACGGTCAGCCCGCGCCATGGCGGATTGATGCCGACCTTTCCCTTCCACTTCGGATCGAACAGATTCACCCATTCCTTGGGCGCGTCCTCGTCCTTGACGAGGGTCTTGTTCCAGATGATGGCTTCGCGCGCTTGCTGGAGTGCGAAGGCTTGGTTGTCGTGGTTGATCTCCGGCGCGAAGTTGCCGAGTTCCGGAGGGCTCCACCTGGTTGCCCAGCCTTCCTGCCTGATGCCCTTCCACAAGCGTTCGTCGGGATTGGTGACCATCACATCGGCGAGATTGCGTCCGGAACTGTGCTCCGTCTGGAAGCGCTCAAGCAGAGGTGGCGCCCCCAGACGGATCTGCTCCGTGGCGATCTCAGGATAGGCTTCGCGGAATTTCTGCAGCAGCGGTTCCACGCCATTGGCCTGAATGTTGCTGTAAAGAACAACCCTGCCCTCCTTCTTGGCCGCGGCGACGATCTGATCCCAGTTTTCCTCGGCCAGCGCCGGGGCGCTGGCCATGAGCGAGGCAAGGCCGCAAGCCGCGGCGGTCCTCGCCGCCCAGCTCACGAAGCCGCGTTTGGCTTTGGCTATACTCATTTTCGTTTCCTCAGGTTTTGGCCGAAGTATCCACATGACCCGCCCAGGAATTCAGGGGCCTTCCCGGCTGGAAAGCCGGAGCAACCGCATCGGGGCTCCGGCTGTCATCTATCTGGGCAACCTGCCGCTTTCACCTCTCATAGATGCGGATCCGGTCTCCCTCCTGACGCAGGTCAACCAGGCCGCCCTCGACTGAGTCGGAAACCCATGACGCGTATGTCATGAACTTTTTGAACTCGTCGGAGTCCGGTGCAAGGATCCGGGGCTGGGCCTTCTCATTCATGAGCGTCGGGACGATCGACGCCTGTGAAATGCCGTCCTTATCGAAGGTGACTTCCGCGATGAAGCCTTCCGACCAATGCCGGTGCCAATGGTAGACCTCACCGGGATCCGGCTCGAAGCTATAGACATCCTTGAACTCATAAGCGCCCTGCGGACATAGGAAATTGGGCGAATTTTCGTGGCCACCGCGGCGGAAGAAGGCAAAGTTGCCCAGGCTGTAGAAAATGAGACCACCTTTGTATTGCTCGATCGCCTGCATCACATGCGGATGATGGCCCAGGATAAGCGATGCACCCGCGTCGATCGCGGCGTGGGCGACGGCAATCTGATAGTCCGCGAGCGGCTTTGATATGAAATGAACGCCCCAATGGAGCGAGACGACAACGAAGTCGGCCTTTTCCTTGGCCTTGCGGATATCCTCTTCGAGGTTCTTCAGATCCTCGGCGAAGGGAACCGTCACCGGGCGCGCCGGCGCGCCGGGCTGATACTCGTAGGGCTCATAAAGCGAATGCGCCCGCATCGGCGTACCGCCGGCGCGCGTCTCCGTCGCCCAGAACTGGGGCAGCAGTACGGACACATAGCCAATGAAGGCAATCTTGAAGCCGTTCGATTCAATGATGGCCGGGGTGCGGGCATCGGCGATGGTGCGTCCGGCGGCAACCGTCTTGATGCCGAGATTATGAAATGTTTCCAGAGTATCTATGGCGGCATCGGGACCGAACTCGCCAATGTGGTTTGATCCGACACCCACCACATCAAACGGAACATGCTTGAATGCCTGCGCCATTCTGGGGTGCTGGCGCACATGAGGTGCCAATCCCTGCTCCTGAAAAGTACCCCTCTCCGAATACAGCCTTTCGTTCTGCGCAAACCTTATGTCCGCTTCTCTCAGATGATCGACAACGTAATCAAACAGCGTTTCTGTGGGTTCCAGACCTGTGGCGCAATCGCCTACAGCGGCGAGCGTAAAACTCGATTTGGACATCTTCTACCTCGTGGAAATCAAGTTGAGCGCGGACAGTAAATTGCAGTCGGCGCAATAATTGATGACATCCAAATGATACTATATCAATTGAGATTTATTTTTACTGTCGTTGAGTTTTATTGATCGTATGAATTACAGATCTACTTAAATTTCGCGCGACGATGAAGATGAATTTGCGTGTCCATTCCCTTTCAGAGATTGCGCTCCAGGCGCATAGACTTATCCACTTCCGCTGACAGAATTCCGGTGACCTCATCCTGATACTGTCGCAGCATCGGATCACGCGCATCCCGGGGATGGGCCATGTCAATTCTGACATCGGCGATAATGCGTGAAGGACGCGCGCTGAACACAAGGACGCGATCGGCCATAAGCACGGCCTCGCTGACGCTATGCGTGATCATCACGATAGTCCTGTTCGCCTCGGTCCAAAGGTTCTGCAGATCGCTGATCATGTAGTTCTTGGTCTGGACATCCAAAGCCCCAAACGGCTCATCCAGCAGAAGCACCTCCGGGTCATACGTCAGAGCCCGGGCGATGGCGACGCGCTGCTTCATGCCGCCGGAAAGAGTCGATGGGTAGGCGTCCTCAAAGCCTGACAAGCCGGTCAGCCTGATCCACTTCCGGGCTCGCTCCTCGGCCTCCTTGCGGGGAACATTCTGAAGCTCCAGGCCAAGGATGATATTGCCCAGCACGGTTCGCCAGGGGAACAGGACGAATTCCTGAAACACCACGCCGCGGTCCGGCCCCGGCTTGACCACTTCTCTACCGTCGATGGTCAGCACACCGCTGGTCGGCTTCTCAAAGCCGGCGATCAGATACAGGAACGTCGACTTGCCGCATCCGCTAGGTCCGATGATCGCCACGAATTCGCGGTCGTTTATGGTGCAGGAAATGTCGTCCATCGCGACAACATCCCCAAAGCTTTTGCGGATGTTCCTGGCGGTGATCTTCGGCGTTGCGTTTTTCTCACGAAGCGCCAGCGGTATATCCATTTGGCTAACGTTCAACATTGACTCCCCATTTGCTTGTCGTCGCCGCTTCTAGGCGGCCTATGAGAACGTTCTCGATGAAGTATCCGAGCAGTGCGACCAGCGCGATACCGCCGTAAATCATATCCATGCTCATGTATTCGGATGCGTCATAGATCATGAATCCCAAACCGTAAGAGCTCGCGGCCAGCATTTCCGCTCCGATAAGAGCTCGCCAGGCGAAGCCCGAACCAAGCCGCGTTCCGGTGATGAGGTACGGCAGGATTCCGGGGATGATGACCTTCCAAAAGATCTGTTGCCGTGAGGCTCCCATGGAGCGGGCAACCCAGAACACCTTGACGCTCATCATCTCGATGCCGACCACGATCGTATAGATCACCTCGAAACTTGCGGCGATAAAGACGATGATGATCGTTGTGCGGTCATCGAGACCGACCAGGAGAAGAAGGATCGGCGTCCAGGCCAGCGTCGGAACCGGCATGATCGCGCTGATCAGCGGCGTGAAGATCAACCGCCCCCATCTGGTCATGCCGATCGCGATGCCGACAGCGGTGCCGATGACGATGGCCAGCGCAAGCCCGCTCAGAAAGCGGTAAAGGCTGCGCCCCACATGCATAAGAATGGCGCCCGGCGGATGACCGTTCGGTCCGGCCTGGACCCAGATCGTATGCGCGATCTGCGAGGGGGGTGGGAACAGGAAGGTGTTGATCCATCCCATGCGGCCCGCCGCCTCCCAGATCAGCAGCGGGATAGCGATGGCGATCATGGGCTGGATGGAATCAAAGATGCGCCGCAGGGAGATGGGGTTCGCAGGGCGTGCGGAATGGACATCGATACTCATCGCGAGCCTCCCACCCGGCCGGTGTTGTGCCAACGGCGCACCGTCATCTTTTCAAGCGGGCCGAAGAGCCCGTGCTCGATCGTCATGCCGATCACGGCGAGCACCACGATACCGACGAACATGGTGGATACGTCCATGTAGGTGCGTGCCGAGAAGATCATGAAGCCGACACCACTGCTGAGCGCCGCCATCATCTCCGCGGCCACCAGCGTCCGCCACGAATGCGCCATGCCCAGCTTCAGGCCGGCCATCAATGCGGGCAAGGAGCCTGGCAGCAGCACTTTGAAGAAGATGTCGCGTCGTCGGGCGCCCATGCTGCGCACGACCCATAACGATTGCTTGGTGATGGAGCGGACGCCCTGGATGGTCGCGTAGAGGATGGGAAAGACGGCTCCCAGGAAGCAGACCCAGACGATGGTCGCCTCCGACTGTCCCATGATGACCAGAAAAATCGGAGTCCAGGCCAGCGCGGGCAAGGGCAGCATGAGGCTGATGATCGGGCTGACCCAGCGGTAGGCAAAGGCATTCAATCCCAGGAGAAATCCCAGGGGAATCGCGACCATGCAGCCCAGGATGAAAGCAGACATGGCACGGACGAGACTGTAGAGGATATGACTGATGAGAGGACTGTGATCGGCATGCGAGAAGCCGAGAAGCTCGGCCCCTCGCACCAGAATCATGGAAGGCGATGGCAGGATCGCGGCGTTTGCCAAACCGGTCCGTACGCAGAACTCCCACACCAAAAGCATGGCCACGATGGGCGCCAGGAAGCGCAGAAGGCTCACGATATGAATGGTCGTTGCCATCCTGGCATGTGCCGAGCCGGGGCCAGGCAGTGCTGATGAATTGCTCGTCGACATGTGCCTGACCCCTCTGCTCCCTTCTCAGGGCGCCTTGCTTGCCGTCTTCTTTTTCATCGCATTGTCATAGAACGTGCTGTTCACGAGCGCCTTGAAGTCCGGCACGGACGCTATCTTGCCCGCCGCCTTCATGGATTCGGCCACAGGCATAAGTTCCGAAAGCAGTTCGTCGGTGATCTTGGGGTCCATCTTGATGCGCGTCATCGCCAGACCAAGGGCCTTTGGATCGACACGGACGCCCTTGGCGCTCATCTGCTTGGCCGCCATCTCACCAGCTTGATCTGGCGTGTTCTTGATGAAATCGCCGAGTTCAATCAACATCGACACATACTTCGTCACCGCTTCGGGGTGCTTGTCGGCGAATTCACGGTTCACCAGGCTGAAATTCGGGCTTTCGTTGACACCTTCGAGCGAGGTGAGCCTTTTCGCCGTTCCCATAACTTCCGGTATGGCGACATAAGGCTCCCAGGCCACGCCAGCCTGGATAATGCCCTGTTGGAGCCCTGTGGGCAGTTCGGCGACGTCCATGTTTACGATTTGGAAGTCGCTTTCCTTCATGCCGTTCTGTTCCAGGTAGACCCGGAAGGTGCTGAAGGTTCCGGACCCGGTAACGCCGCCGATCTTCTTGCCCTTCAATTCAGCGATCGATTTTACGGTGGAATCCGGCGGCACAATGATGCCATAGCGACCGCCACCGTATTGATTGGCCGTAATAATATAGAATTTCTCCGGCTGCTGGGCTGCGATCTGGACGAGACGGGCCGATCCGCCATTGACGATGTCCACCTGGCCGGCCAGGAATGCCTTGAGCATATTCCCGCCATTGCTGTAGAATTGGATGTTAAGCTTCAGATCATGGTCCGCCCCCCAATCCTTTGAGGCGATGACTTCGTCGACGGGAACGGATTGCAGTCCGATGCGGATGGTATCCGCTTGCGCGTGAACCGGCGGTGCGGTTGATGCGCAGAGAGCGGCCGCTGCCAATGCAGCAATGCCATAAGCACGCACTTGTCCGAGCATGACGATAACTCCCTGAAATTGTTATAGTTATAGATTATACGCTTCACAGACACTTCCATCTCTATTGTCTTGCAGGCGATCTATCCCGTCGACCGAGTTTTCAACGCCATGGCGTTCAATTTTTCTCAATCAAACTTGCCGCGTTAAAACTTGGCCTTTTGCTTCTCCTGCCAGTACGGTGATCCCACTCGCCTCTAAAAGAGGATGCGGGGTCACTTAGGTTCTGGGATTTGCCGCCGCGTCCTTGGCCGAGACGCAACACCGGAACGAACCGGTTCATCTTGCTTTGGAAAATACCTTTCGCGCAGCTTGGAAAGCGCGGGTCCGAAAATTGCGTCGATATCCTTCCCGAAGATAGCGAAGATCTCCGCCAGATAGACTTCATGACGAAGGAGAGTGTCCACAACTGAAACAACTGTTTTGTTGTGCGTGTGTGTGCTCTGCACCCCTGTCCGGTAATCCGCAATCAAGGATTCTTCAAAGTCGCGTGTGACAATGAAGATGTGCTTCGACGATCCGATGGGGCGCCCGCTTGCCTCATGCAGATAAACCTTGCTGTCTCCGCCGAAATCGAAGCGATCAGGGTTTTGCCCGAAAAGAATAATGAGAACGGAGACCCCCCGAGACACGGCCCCTTCGAGCGAATGGCGAAACCTCTCAAGGATATCCTCGGAGCCCTTGACCCAAACGTGGGATCTGGCGGCATCTATGGTCGCTTCGATGCGCGCATCTATGACATCGCGGCCTTCAAGCGACCAGACGTAGGTCTCGTCTTCTTCCGGCTCGAGTGAGGCGGTTTCTTCAATGAGACGCATGCAGCGCCGCTCGGTCGCCGCGGCAATTCGGCCGAACAGAATCTTGGGCGCAACCGCGACATAGCGAACGGGATTGGCAGAGACAGGACGCACCACCTGCTTACGGCTCAGGGATTCAAGCACGGAGTAGCTGTTGACCTTAGGAATGCTCGCCGTCTTGCTGATTTCGTAGGCCGTAGCCGGCTGTGCTCTGAGCAGGGCCACATAAACTTTGGCTTCGTGTTGGGTAAAACCCAGAGCCGTTAAGTCCTGAAGTATATCAGCCATCTCTACTGCCAAAACTAAATACGGGTATTTGCGATCAGACTTCAACCCCGGATAGGCTTGAATGGGACAAATTGGTAGTTATAATCACTACTATCACGAAAGACGAGGAGTCAATCCTTGCAAAACGAGCCAAAACACGCGGTCGTTCAACGTGACGGGAGGATACAATGCAACACACAGCCAACGGCGCGGTGACACCATGAGCCGCTTTCCGCCACTCAACCCATTGCGCGCGTTCGAAGTGGCCGGAAGGCTGAAAAGCATACGCAACGCAGCCAAGGAACTGCATGTCACGCCAGGCGCCGTTAGCCGTCAGGTGCACATTCTGGAGCAGCATCTTGGCGTCCCCTTGTTCAAGCGCCTGCCGCGATCGATCATGCTGACGGAGGCCGGGGAACGCTATCTTGAGGAGATATCGCGGCATCTTCTCGGCATACAGGACGCAACCGAACGTCTTACCGGCCGGAAGGGCCGGCATATTCTGCACGTTCGCGCATACATCACATTCGCCATGCGGTGGCTTATCCCGCGTCTGGCTTCCTTTCACGCCCGCCACTCTCATGTCGAGGTACGATTGACGGCGTCCCTGGAGGCGGTCGATTTCGAGCGCGAAAATGTCGACGGCGCCATCCGGTTGGGGGATCCGGAATGGCATGGGTGCTGTCGTGATCGACTGGTCGAAAATGAACTGGTGCCCGTGTGCAGTCCGGCCTATCTCGCGCACCGCGGCGATGCCCCGATGGATCTTTCCCATGACATCCTGCTGCACTCCCTGGCCCGTCCCGGCGACTGGGAACACTGGCTCCGCTCGACCGGAGCACGCTCGGCCTCATCCACAAACCAGATATATCAGAGTTCGGTGCTGGCCTATGAGGCAGCCTTGCAGGGACTCGGCATGGCCATCGCTCAGAGAGTCCTAGTGGAGGACGATATTGCTTCCGGGCGCCTCGTCTGCCCATTCCACCAGAGCCTTAATATGGGCAGCCATACCTATTATCTGATTTATCCCATGAACCGCTTGAGGAATCCCGCGTTCCGCCTGTTCCGGGACTGGATCGTCGAGGAAGCGTCACGAACTGGGAACATCAGCCGGGCCGCGTGAGGCCGCGTCTTGTTGTTCAGCGATCAACGATCGGCAGAGGATTTATCGCTCTGGCGACGCCGGCGCCTGTTCTAATTTGGCAAGACAGAAACCTTCGCGCTGTCTCTCATTCGCGCGACTTCGATGTGGTGAGCAATAATGGACATGGGATTGACTGGAAGAACGGCCTTCGTCACGGGCGCCAACCGGGGCATAGGAAAGGCTATTGCCCTGGGGCTTGCCGAGGAAGGTGTTGACCTTGCCCTGTTCGCTCGAAACATGGCTCTCTGCGACGAGGTCGCAGCCGAGATCACCTCGAAATGGCCTGAGCGCCGCGTCCAGACTGTGAAGCTGGACTTTGAAGACGCCTCCTCCATCCAACCTGCCGTCGAGCAGGCTGTTCAGGCCATGGGCTCGCTGGACATCCTCGTCAACTGCGCCGGCGGCGCCTATCGCGGCATGCTCAACGACATTCCCGACGAACTGTGGGAACCGTATTTTGCTGTGAAGCCCCTTGGGCTCATACGCATGACTAAGGCATGCCTGCCTCATCTCAAGCTCTCGGGGCAGGCGAGAGTTATCAATCTCTCGGGCACACGGGGCCGCGAGCCTGAGAAATTCTCCATGATGGCCGGCCCGATCAATTTTGGCACGCTCTCAGTGACGAAGGCCATGGCAAACGAATTCGGGGCCTACAACATTACCGTGAATGCGATTACACCCGGATCCACCTTGACGCGCCGCTGGACGGAGTTGGTAAACATGACCATGTCGGATCAAGGCGTTTCCGAAGAGGAGGCGACACGCATATTGCTTGACGAGGTTCCCTTGCGGCGGGTCATCCGTGTGGAGGATGTGGCCGATCTTGCCGTGTTCCTGGCTTCGAGCCGCGCCTCGCTGATCACGGGCTGCGCCATAAACGTGGACGGCGGCCGGACCCGCAGCATCTGATACTCCGACCTGGAGCCGCTTCGGTGAGGATCGATTTGACCATCGACCTGACCGAGCGGTAACCGCGACCTTCTGAGCGACCTCCAACCACTGCGATTTCACCCACCCCAAAACGACAAAAGCCCCGGGAAACCCCGAGGCTTTTTGGCATGTGGGGATCTGGAGCCAGAGAAGGGATTTGAATCCTCGCCCCCAACCTTGGCGAGCAAAATTACACAGTCGTGGTATTATGGAGTATAATAGCAGCCTTCATTCCAGTACGTAAGAGATCACGCTCTTCCTCCGCGCCTTCATTTAAAATGAATTGGATGTAGTAATACGTATTTGAACTAATTTATACCCCATGTCAGTCGCTGGACATGTCCTTGCCTCTGCCCAAAAAGAGGTCATCGTGAAAGCACCTTGGGGGCCGCAGCCTATGGGACTCCATTGCGAAAATCCGACGGCGTAATCCCGTATCTGCGTCGAAACATACGGTTGAAATAGGACAGGTCGTTGAACCCGCAGGCATGAGCGATCGATGCGATCGTGGAAATCCCCCATGCTGGGTTGCGCAGCAATTCCTGCGACCGTTCCAGTCGCAGGAAAAGGACAAATTCGGAAAATGTCGTCTCCTCCTCCCGGAACAATTTGCGGACATAGCGCGGCGAGATGGCGTGGCGCATGGCGATCCTGTCGATGGAAAGCCCCGGCTCGCAGATATGGCTGCCGATGTCGCCCTTGATCGCCCGCAGCCGCACGGCGCGGACGCCGCCCCGCTCGCGCGGCTGCGGATCGCGTTCTGGTCCGGCCCCGATCATCGCCACCATCAGATCGCGGATATGGGCGGCGGCGATACGGCCGAGTTCGTCCGGGAACGGTTTTTGCCGGGTTTGCAGCAGGCGCACATAGCCGAGAAGCAGGTCGAGCAGATCACTTTGTCTGCTCACCATGGTCATCGACAGGTCCCGGCAGCCCGGAAGCATCGGCGCCAGGGCGGCGACCGGGACCGATATGTTGGTGAACCGTGCCCTGTCGCGAGCCTGGATGACGCTGCGCTCGTTGCCCCTCAGAAAGAGGGCGTTACCGGCCTCGAGGAATTGCTCGCGACCCCTCTGGGCGATGTGAATCGGCACGTCGGCAATGATGATAAAGACCATGTCCGCCTTATCGCCGGCGATAAGCGGCTGTGTGCGCGACACCCGGACAGGGGTGGCCGCCACCGTGGCGAAAGCCGCGCCCGGCAGGACGCAGAGCTCGCCCTCGGCGTGAAAGGTCGTTCCCTTCACCGGTTCGATATCGAGCCGCACCATCGCCTGGCCGAACACCTCCCGCCACATGGGCAGCCGGTCGGTGGCGGGAAGCGATGCAGTCGACAGGAATAGCGACGAGGAAGGGGCCGCATCCGGTCTGTTTGAATCCGTCATTCACGATTTCCCTGCCCGACGATGCAACAGCGGCAACATAGCGTCAATTTGGTTCCGCCTCGTCCGCGTCTGGTTCCGCCCTGTCCATGACAGCCCGCCGCCGGGGCGTCATAGTGGCACGGAGCAACAGGTCGTGGCGGAGGAAAGATCGGGGTGGATATGCCGGGCGACGTCGCCACCAATGCCGATGACGACGGTTCAGCCGGCCTGCCGCCTCGTCCGGGAAAGGCCGTGCGGGTGCTGCTGTTCTTCCTCTACTTCTCCGGCTTCGTCATAGCCGTTCCGATGATCGTCGTGGGGGTGGTCCAGGCACGATACGGCCTGATCGACAGTCCTCCCTCGTTTCCGGCGGATGGTTTTGGCGAGCAGGTCAAGTCGATCACCAGATACGGTATTTTCATCTGGGCCGCCCTGCAGTTCTTCATCCTCGGCCGGGTCGCCACCTGGGTGGGCGCGGTGCCGGCTGTTCCCGGCATCGAGCCGGTGGCGGTGGAAACACTGATGCAGTGCCTGCTCGCCATCAACGAGCAGGCCGTTCCCTACACGATAATCCGCGGCAACCACGCCAACGAGGTCATCGTCGACTGGCGCTACGCCGATGCCACATGGCTGGACCTGATGCGCGTCCATGGCATGAAAAAAGGCTATCGGCTGGTGCTTCGCTTCGACGAAGGCGCGCATAATGTCAGGGCGCAGGACCGATACGCTTCGTTCGATTGGTCGGCCGGGCGCGGGCCGAGCCTTGCCAGCCTGAACTGGAACATGTCGCTCGGCACCACCTTCTATGAATACCAGCACGAGCGGGGCTTCGGCCTGCAATTCAAGGACGGCAAGCCGACCTTCGACCTGAGCTACGCCTATACCTTCAACCTCAACGAACTGAAGCAGCCGATGATCGAGATCATCCGCCATTCCGGCTGGAATTTCCGGCCGGTCATCACCTTCTTCCGCCCAGTCGGCGGCTGATAGGCGGCATAGAAACAGGAGTCGACGTGAAGCAAATTTATCGGGCTTTCCTCGCAGCGGCCATGATCGCGCTTTTGCCGGCGGCACTCCTGCCGGCCGCGGCCCAGGACGAGGAGAAACCGCACTGGTTCGGCGACAGCTACGACAACGAGACAGTCCTGGTTTATGGCATACCGGATAGCGACTATGTCGCGCTGTCCTTTTCCTGTGAGCAGGGCAAGTCCACGGTCAACGTCAACGTGCAGGGTGAGGAAAGCAGCGCCGAAGAGGGAACCTTGCTGCTCGTGCGGCTGGCGGCAGGAAGAGAAAAGATCGAGTTTTCGGACAGGGCCCGCCTCAACCAAGATTCGGGCGGAGTGGAACTCAAAG